>CALKVR010000731.1 GCA_938004815.1 uncultured Polyangiaceae bacterium
CCTGGATGACCTACCGCAACAAGGGGCGGTACCTGCAGGGCTTCGCGCTCAACGCCGCCATCGGGCAGGGCGCCACCACCGTGACGGTGCTGCAGCTCGCGCTCGCCTACGCCGCGCTCGCCAACGGGGGTACGCTCTACCAGCCGCAGCTCGTGCGCGCCGTCGAGACCTCGAGCGGCACCGTCGTGCAAGAGTTTACGCCGCGCGTCAGGCGGCAGATCGAGATCGATCCCGAGAACGTCAAGCTCGTGCACCGCGCGCTCATCGCGGGCGTGCAAGAAGAGGGCGGGACGGCGTTCCGCGCGCGAATCGAGGGCGTCGACCTCGCCGGCAAGACGGGCACGGCCCAGGTCGGGCACAAGCTCGTCCGCGGCGTCGAGGCCGAGAAGGTCTGGTACTTCAACCGCGACCACGCCTGGTTCTCCGGCTACGCGCCGTCGAACGCGCCCGAGGTCGCCATCGTGGTGCTGGTGGAGCACGGCGGCGCCGGCGGCAAGCACGCCGCCCCCATCGCGTTCCAGGTCATCCGCGCCTACAACGAGATCACCCAGAAGCGGGCCGGCAAGCGCCCCGACGAGGGGCGCGCGGCGTCCGACAAGGCGCCCAAGAACGAGCGCCGCCCCGGAGCGCGGCCCTGATGCGTGATCAGGACACGCTCGGCGCACGCTTCGATTGGCCGCTCTTCATCGGCGCGGTGCTCATCGCCGTGCTCGGCGTCGTCAACCTCTACAGCGCGACGAGCGTCTATCAGTCGGCGATCGCGGAGCGCTACATCAGCCAGCTCTACTGGCTGCTCGGGGCCGGGGTGGTGGGCGCGGTGCTCTGCGCCTTCGACTACCGGCACATCGAGCGGTACGGCTACCTCGTCTACGTCGTCGGCGTCTTCAGCCTGCTGCTCGTCCTCGTGCTGGCGCGCGACGTGCGCGGCTCGTCGCGGTGGATCGAGTTCGGCAGCTTCAAGTTCCAGCCCAGCGAGTTCACCAAGATCGGGCTCATCGTCGCCCTGGCGAAGTACCTGCACGACGACCCGCGCAACGAGGGCCGAACGCTGAAAGATCTCCTCGTGCCGGCGGTGCTCACGGCCGTGCCGGCCGTCCTCATCTTGCGTCAGCCCGATCTCGGCACCGCGAGCGTGCACGTGTTCATCTTCTTGACCATCGCCGCGGTCACGAAGGTCCGGTTTCGCAGCGTTGCGCTCTTCGTCGGCAGCTCCGTCGCGGCGGCGTACTTCGCCTACCACAACGTCCTCTACGACTATCAGCGCAACCGCATCGAGGTGTTCCTCAACCCCGAGGCCGACATCCTCGGCAAGGGCTGGCACGCTCACCACGCCCGCGTCGCGATCGGGAACGGCGGCATGCTCGGCAACGGCTACCTGCAGGGCATGCAGAACCAGTTTCTTTTCTTGCCCGACCAGTCGACCGACTTCCCGTTCCCCGTCTTCGCCGAAGAGTGGGGCTTTCTGGGGAGCATCGTTCTCATCGCGCTCTACCTTTTCGTGTGCCTGTGGGGCATCCGCATCGCGTCCCAAGCGCGTGACAGGTTCGGCGCCGTGCTCTGCGTCGGCGTGACGGCGATGTTCTTCTGGCACGCCGTCATCAACGTCTCGATGACGTGCGGCCTCATGCCGGTCGTGGGCGTCACGCTGCCGCTCTTTTCCTACGGCGGCAGCAGCGTGGCGACCAACATGCTCGGGTTGGCCCTCTTGATGAGCGTGTCGTTACGCAGGAACGTGGTGAGACCCGAGCGCCTATGAGGGCGCTCCTCGCCGCCATCGACGCCGCGTTCGACGGCGTGCCCTGTCCGGGGCCGCAGAGCCGTACGTTGCGCCAGGCCGAGGCGTGGGACCACTACGAGCAGATCGACCAGTCGACCGACCACGAGGGCCGCTGGCAAGACCTGCCCGCCGCCGACATCCGCGCGTGCCAGCAGGCCCTGCCGCACCTCGACGCGCACGGCGTCCGCTACTACTTGCCCGCGCTGATGTGCCACTACCTGACCCACGCCGAAGAGCGGGATCGGTGGGGCTTTGCGAGCCTGCTCTACACCCTCGGTCCGCCCGGCGAGGGCCTCGGTGACCACCGCAAGCAGCGCATGGCCTTGCTCACCGACGACCAGCGCCGCGCGATCGCCCTCTTCGTCCGCGAGGTCGAAGCAGAAGATGACATCATGGTCATGTGGCAAAAATGGCTGCCCGGCCCGTGAGGCGTCGAGGAGTCTTGAGGCGACGGGTGGTGGCATCGCGAGTGAGCTGGCGCCGGGCTCCGGCTCGGTGACGAGGGGAGGCGTCAGGAGCCGCCCAGCTGTCGCCACCGCTCGCTCATCTCGGCCATGCCGAGCGACGCGACCGATATGGCGACGAGGATGCCGCCGACCACGCGGGTGAACGTGCCCTCGGCTGCGCCGCGCCCGCCCCAGATGAGCCCGAAGAGAACGCCAGCGAGCAGGCCGCCGAGGTGGGCGGCGTTGTTGACCGAGATGGGCCCGCTGCCCGCGTTGACCGCGAAGCCGAAGAGGAACGTGTAGAAGATGCTCTGGAACACGAACGGCTTCCACCGCGGATCGCGTCGCCGCACGAGGACGCCGACGACGAGGCCCATGACGCCGAGGATGCCGCCGCTCGCGCCTGCGGAGATCGTGGAGCCTGACGGATCCAGCGCCGCCGCCCCCGTGGCGATCGCGAGCGCCATCGTCGCCGCGGAGCCGGAC
>CALKVR010000732.1 GCA_938004815.1 uncultured Polyangiaceae bacterium
CACGCGTTGTAGCAGTCCCCCTCCTCGTTGACGGTGGGAACGCTGCCGTCTGAGTGCGGCGCCGTGCACTTAGCGTTGCATGCCTCGTAGCACCTGCGAGCGGGGTCCAGCTTCTGGCAGCTCTTCCCCGTTGCATCGCAGCGCTCGCTGCACTTCACAAGGGCCGGGGACATACCGGCGCCACTTGCGCTGCTCGCCGGGCCGGGGGCTTCCTCCGCCGCGCTGCCTGCTGTGGTAGACGGCTCTCCGACGATCGCGTGCTCTGGCCGGTGCTCCGCTGAGCACCCGAGAACCACGCCGCAAACCAAGACGAGGGACGCCGGTCTGTGCGATGGGGGACACGTCCGCATCCGGCCATCTTAGGCCCCTCGACTAACTGAGAACAACGGCGGTACCTCAACCCCGGGTAGGGCGCGGACGCCGTGTGCGCGCTACCGTGACCGGCACGAGTGGTAGGCGCGTGGTAGACGCAGCGAAAAAGCCGTCGCGATACGAGCGCGGCGTCAAGCGGCCGAACCCGGTCAAGACCGCCGCACTGCAAGCGCTCCTCGCCAAGAGTCCGGGGCTCTCGAAGGCGGAACTTGCGCGGCGGCTCAACGTCTCACGCGCGACGATTGGTTACTACCTTCGTTCGCTCAACGAGGCGCTTGCGGTCGCGAAGGAGCGAGACGAAACGCTCCGGGTTCGTGCGGGCGCGCAGCAGATGGACATTGCCGAGAGCGTCGCAACGCTCGCCGAGAAACTCCGCGAGCACGCGGTGAAGCTGCTCGACGACCGCACGGGTGACCTCGCGGCGAAGTCCGTCGCCGCTCGTCTCTCGACCGCTTACGAACGACTCGCCCGACTGTCGGCCGACCTATCGGGACGAACGAAGCCCGCCGCGACGAGCGTGCACATCGAAGAGCTTCGAGCGGTGCTCCTCGCGCCGCTCGACGTGTCGCGCCTCTCATCGGCGGCGCAAGCCACCCTCCTCACGAGCCGAACGGTAAGCGATGCGGATCATCGATGAGCCGGTCGCGTTCGCCGAGCTGGTCCTCCGCACGAAGCTCCACGGCGGACAGGCGGCGTTCCTCGCCTGCCGGCTTCTCGTGCGCGTTCTGGTCGGCGGGCGGCGGGCAGGGAAGACAACCGCAGTTGCGCTGCTCGTCGCGTGGAGCGTCGCTCGCGCCGCGATCCTCGGCACGCCGTGCCGCGTGCTTCTGACGGCGCCATCGATCGATCAAGCTCGGGTTCTTCTGGGCTACGTGCTGGGGCTTCTTCGCGGCTCGGCGCTCGCCGGGTTGATCTCGCGACATGTCGAAAGTCCCTTCCCGCTCGTGGAGATCGGTCCAAGCGCATCGATCTCGGTCCGGTCTCTTGCAGAGCGGGGCAAGCATCTTCGCGGGCACGGCGCCTTCGACCTGCTCGTGGTCGACGAAGCGGGCTACGTCGCCGAGGATGTTCTCCACGAAGCGGTTGCGCCGCTCCTCGCAGACCGACCGGGCGCGGTGCTCGTGCTGAGCAGCACACCGGCCGGGATCGGCGGTGTGCTCCATCGTTTCTTCGAGCGCGGACGCGACGGCACCGATGCGCGCGTCCGCTCGTTTCACTTCCGCTCCGCCGACAACCCCGCCGTTGACGGAACATACCTCGAAGCGCAGCGCGCCGAGCTGTCCGAGCAACAGTGGCGAACGGAATGGTTGGGTGAATTTGGCGACGCGCAAGGTGCGTTCTTTCGGTGGGCCGACGTCGCGGCGTGCGCACAACTCGATGCCGAGCAGGAGCCCGGCCGTCGTCATGTCGTCGGCTACGATCCCGCTCGTCTCCGGGACGGTTCCGGCGTGGTCGTGCTCGATGACTCCGCGCTTCCTCGCCGCGTCGTGCACGTCGAGGATCTCGGCGGCCGTGACTACCGCCAGCAGATCGAGCACGTCGCGACGCTCGCGAAGCGGTTCGGGAACGCGCGCGTGGTCGTCGATGCGACCGGCGGCGGGCTCGTCGTCGTCGATCTCCTCCGCGCTTCCGGCGTCCAAGTCGAAGCCGTGACGTGGACCGCGGCGCGGAAGGCGACGCAGCTGACCGCACTCGCAGCGACGATCGAACGTCGCGAGCTGCTCCTTCCAGCGAACGAAGCGCTTCTCCGCGAGCTAAGATGGTTTCAAGCGAAGCGTGGGCCCACCGGCCTCGTGCGCTACGAAGCCGGTCCCGGTGCGCGCGACGATTTGGTTTGCGCGCTCGCGTTGGCGCTTTCCGGATGCGGCGGCGTCGTGAGACGTCAGACTCTCGCCTCGGTCGGCGTCCCGTTCCTTCGCTCGGGGGACCACCTCGCCTTCGGGGCGGACGGCCGGCCGCTTGTCACGCGCGCGCCCCCGGGTGAGTTTGCCGATGACCTGTGGCGTGACCTTCGTTGGTGACCAATGCGGCTTCGACTCGATCGACAGGTACATCTCGTTGCAAGCGATCGCGGGCTCGCTCGTGTGACTACCGAATGCCACCGCTCGTGGTCTCGGGGTTGGGTTGCTCGGCTCGCGGGCGGACGCCGGACGTTTCTGCGCGAGAGCGACGCAAGGCTTTCCCACGCGGGCAACGGCACGTGTCACTTCGTGATCGCCGCGCCGGGCAACTATGAAGCGGACTCAGTGTGCGGCTCGTACCGCAGTCATCGAGTTAGGTTCGACGTGATCGAGGGTGGGGTCATCGTGCTCAGACGCTCGCCTTTTGCCGATCGATGCGGCCACCTGCGTGCCGTGGATCGGCTTCCGACGTTGGAAGGGCCCGCCGCTTCGCCGCCGGAGTTCGCCAGCTCCCTCGCATGGGGGGAAGACTCCTTCAAGGCCGCTCTCGTGCTGGGCGGCGTGCTCGAACGTCACCTGCGTCACATGTGTGAAGATCGCGGGCTCGGCACGGGACAAGCGGGATGGGCGAAGGGGATCTCCGATCTGAGCAGCGCCCTGAAGAAGGCGGGCACGTACCCCTCCGAGCAGCACAAGGCGATCCTTCGCATCGCCGCGCTACGGAAGGAGGCCCAGCACGAGGGGAAGACTGTATCCCCCAGCGCCGTCATGAGCGCCGCGACCGAGCTGCACGAGTTCTGCGCCACCCATCCGGCGACAGCCCCCGTCGTGAGCCCAGTTGCGGACGCGGACGCGATAGAGGCCGTCGAAGAAAGTTGACCGCCACGCGAGGACACATG
>CALKVR010000733.1 GCA_938004815.1 uncultured Polyangiaceae bacterium
GCATTGGCGGGCTTCACGTCGCGGTGCACGATGCCGCGGTCGTGCGCGTGCGATAGCGCAGCGGCGAGCTGGGTCAGGATGGCGCTCGACGCGGGGATGTCGAGGCGACCGCGCGTCGTGATGAGCCCGTCGAGTGGCCTGCCCTCGAGGAGCTCGGTGACGAGCACCTGCTCCTCGTCGTTCTCTTCGAAGTCGAGCACCTGCACGATCGACGGGTGCCGCAGCTCGCCCAGGATCTTTGCCTCGCGCACGAGGCGCGCGCCGATCGTCGTGTCCCGCGTGCGCGCGACCGCCTTGAGGGCGACGCGGCGGCCCGTTACCAAGTGCCTGCCCTCGAAGACGGTCGCCATGCCGCCGCGCGCGATCTCACGCCCCACGTCGTAGCGCTCGGACCTCACGAGGCACCGTACCCGGCGAAGCCGGCCGCCGGCCGACCGAGGAAGTAGCCCTGACCCAAGTGGCAACCCAGATCGCGCAACGTCCTCAGCTCCTCCTTGGTCTCAATCCCTTCACCCACGATCTGCATGCTGAGGCCCGAGCACAGGTCCACCACCGACCGCACGAGCTGCTGGCGGATCGCCGACATGTCGATGCCGCGCACGAGCGTCATGTCGAGCTTCACGATCTCGGGCTCGAGGGTGACGAAGCTGGTCAACCCGGCGTAGCCGGCGCCCAAGTCGTCGACGGCCAGGCGGTAGCCGTGAAAGCGCAGGACGCTCGTCCGAGTGGTGAGATCGTGCAGCTTGGCGAGCGTGCTGCGCTCGGTCACCTCGAGCACCAGCCGTGGGGCAAAGCTCATGATCGGTGCCGCGATGTCGTAGAGCGACGTGTCGAGCAGCTCCTCCGGATGCAGGTTGACGAAGATGTGCATCCGGTCGTCCTTGAGCTGTTGGAGCGCCTCGGCGATCTTCGCCCGAATACACGTGCCGAGCTCGAGCACCGAGTCGAGGCGCTCGGCCGCGCTGAGGACGTCGAGCGGCCCGGGCAGGGAGGGCTCCCGCGAGCGCATCAGCGCCTCGTAGCCATAGAGCCGGTCCGTCTGCAGATCGACGATGGGCTGAAAAGCGATCCACAGCTTCTCGAGGGCAGACGCGAACCGGCCACCCAGGCCCGCGAGATCGGAGGGCTTGTCCCCGTCCTGGCCGATCTCGCGCAGGACCTCACGCTTCAACTGCGCGAACCGATGCAGCTGGACGGCCCGACCGACGACGCGCTGCAGGTCGTCGTTGTCGACGGGCTTGACGAGGTAGCGGTGCGCCCCGAGCTCCACCGCCTCGACGGCGGTCTCGAGCGACGGCATGCCGGTGACCAGGATCACCGGAACGTCCAGGCTGTAGGCGCGGATCGTGCGCAGGAGATCGACCCCGCTCGCGCCGGGCATGTTGATGTCGGTGACGATCGTGTCGAAGGGGCTGCTCATGATGCGCGCCGTCGCCTCCGATCCGTCGGCAGCGAGCTCGACCTCGAACCCTAAGCGCTCGATGACCCGCTTGAACGCACGCGCGAGCGCGGCTTCATCCTCGATCACCAGAATTCGCGCTCTCCCGGTCCGCTCGAGCGTCCCGGGCTGGATCGTCTTGGTCATGTCGGACTCGTCCTTTGCCCCGCCCATCGTTTCCGCACACGCATCCGATCACTCACCCTACGAGGATTCGCGGCGACGTATCAAGGGACGGCGTCGAGTGCGAACGGTGCGATCGCGCCCGCTGTGGGTTGGTTGCTCCACCGACGGTGTGGGCGCGACATCGGTGAGGAGAAGCAGGTGGCGCGAACCTGGCAGAATGATCGGCTACGGCACGTAAGTGCTCGAAATGCCGATGGCGCGCGATACCAGAGCGAGCGACGCAGGGTGCTGCTCAGGTATCGGCGTTCTCGATACCGACCCCGGACACGACTTCGACCTCGGGGGTATCGTGTGACGATTGCGTGTCGCCCGTCAGAGGGTCGCCAAGCGCCGGTTGTCGATCGTTCCGCGCGCCCACTGCTTGTAGGCGACCTTGCTCTCCATGGCCTCGATGACGGGCCGGGTGAAGTCGACGTGCTCGAGCTTGGCCGAGCTGCCGAGGCCACCGGGAGAGAACACGTTGATCTCCATGACCTTGTCTCCGACGATGTCGAGGCCGACGAGGAACATGCCGTCGGCGACGAGCTTGGGGCGCACGATTTCGGCGATCTCGAGCATCTCGTCGGTGACGACGGCTTTGACGATGCGACCGCCCGCGTGGAGGTTGCTGCGCGCGTCGCCCTTCTTGGAGACGCGGCGGAACGCGGCGTATCGCCCATTGACGCGGAGGGGGTCGCCGTTCATCAAGAAGAGGCGCACGTCGCCGTCCTTGGCGCCGGGCAAGTATTGCTGCGCGATGACGTAGCCGTCACGCGAGACCGCCTCGATGATCTGGTTGAGGTTCCCCATCTCGCTCGGCTTGACGACGAAGACGTTCGTGCCCCCCGAGCCCTGGAGCGGCTTCAATACGGCGCGGCCCTTCTCGGCTTGGACGAACGCGCGGATGTCGTCGGCGGAGCGGCTGATCAGGGAACGGGGACGCACCTCCTCCGGAAAATGCTGGAAGTACATCTTGTTGATCGCGTCGCCGAGAGAGCCGGGATCGTTCAAGACGATGACGCCGCGGCTGACGGCGCGCTGCCCGAAGATGATGCCGGCCGACTGGGCCCAGGGTCGCTTTCCGAGATCGGCCGCGGGATCGTTGCGCAGCATCAGCACGTCCAGATCGTCGACCTTGATCCGCTCGACGCGCGCCTTGTCGCCCTGCAGGTCGGCGAGGAAGGTCTTCGTCGTTCGGTACTTCTTTCGGGGCGCGGTGCGCGCCCAGGCGACCACCGAATCGTCGGGGTCGTTGCCCATGTCGCCGACGCCGATGAGAAACGGCTCGTGACCCATCTCGAGGGCCGCGAGCCCGAGGCGCGTCGTCGTGAACGCCGCCTCCTCGGTCGCGTAGTCGTTGCAGACGAAGCCAATTTTCATGTCGCGTTTCCTCCGATGAGATCCACGGGGCGGAGCCCGGTGCGCGCGCGCGCCAGCCTCTCGCGCGCCCCGTCGCTCGCCAGCCAGCGCGGCGAGAGCACGGGGCGGACGAAGAGTCGGCGATGCAAGAGCTCGTCGACGAGGGGCACGCGCTCGAGCGAGACCTTGCCGACCAGGAGCGGCTCGAGCGACCCGTCGTCGGCCAAGTAGGCGAGGAGATCGCGCAGCCCGCGCAGGTAGATGGCGTCCTTCGTCAGCCCGCCGCCGCGAAAGACGCGCATCGCGACGATGAACGCCGAGCGGGCGCCGAGGCCGAAGCGCTCGGTGAGCTCTTCGACGAGGGGCGCGAAGCTCACGCCTTCGATCAAGCGGCGGACGCCGACGACGCGCGCGGCGATCAGACGGAGGCGGCTCGCGTCGAAGCCTCCCGCCATGAACTCCGCGAACACCGCGATGCCCTCCTGAAGCGCCTCGTAGCCGGCGAGCCCGGCCGCGAGGACCTCGAGCGGCTGGGCGCGGCCATTGGCGCGCGTGACGATGTGCGTCCCGACCTCGTGCTGGAGCAGCGCCTCGACGCGCGCCTGCCGCACGCGCAGCTCGCTGGGGACGAGCAGGTTGCCGCGCGAGACGACCAGGCTCGGCACGTCGTCGCGCACTTCGACCGTTCCGTCGAGCGCAGGGTACGACGCGCGGTAGTGCGCGAGCTCGGCGTCGGCGCGTCGGGCGAGCTCGGCGGCTCCGACGTGGGCTTCTTCCGGTGCCGCCGGGGCCGGCGGCGACACCGAGCCGAGGATGGCGATCGCCTCGTCCAGGAGGGCGTCGTCTACCCCGCCATAGAGCCGCAGGCTGCCGGCGAAGAAGCCGCCCGTGTCGCGGTCCTCGAGCATCGAGAGCTGCTGGTCGAGCTCGCGGCGCTTCTCGCGAAGGAGGAGGGCGAGCACCGGGTCTTCGAGGCGCTCGATGGGCAGATCGTAGAGCGCGCGCTTCGTGACCTCCGGGTCGACCGCGAGCATGCGGTAATGAAACGTCGGCGAGCCCCGGCGCCCGCCCGCACAGAACGCCTCCCACGCAGGCTGGGTGTTCACCGGGGTCACATCGAGCAAGAAGTCGAAGGAGCTCTCGATGCGGCAGAGCGCGCGGTCGACCGTCCTGACCGCGGCGACGAAGCGCCGGCGGCCCATCAGCTGGTGATGTTCGGGGGCTGACGCGGTCTGGACGCGCGTGAACTCGAAGAACCCGCGCTGCAGCGCCCCGGCGAGCTGGCGCGAGAGGGCGCGGAGGACGAGCGGGTAGAGCTCCCCCGCGGGCGAGCGATAGAGCGGCGGCACCTCGAGTCCAACGACGAGGCAGCCGCCTCGTCGGGCGGCGCCTTCGGAGACGAGCGGGCTCATGCCGGGCGGCGACACGGTTCCCTGCGGCGCGAGCTCGACGAGGTGCGGATACGGGAGCGTCATCGCGCGCAGCGCGTCGCAAAGGGCTCCCACCGTGGTGGCGAGCTCGTCGGCGTGCGACGTCGAGACCCGAAACACCGGAGGCGAGTCCGCCTCGTGCATGCCGGCCCAGACCTCGAGCAGCAAACACGCACCGCACGCCTCGGTTAGCGCGCCGACCACGGCCTCGATCAGGTGCGAGAGCTCGGCGTGCTCGCTAGAGGAGCTCGTCGTCGCGAGGTACGAGGCCTGTCCGCGGACGAGATCCGCGGTCCCGCGGTCGCGCTCTCCGGCCGGTCGTCGATGAACGCACAAGAACGGCAGCGGACGATCGACGTGCAGCCTCCCGCCGCCCCCCACGCGGCGGCGCTCCCGACAGGCCGTCCGATCATGAGCAGAAACGAAGCCCACGC
>CALKVR010000734.1 GCA_938004815.1 uncultured Polyangiaceae bacterium
GACGAAGCGTCCCGCGCCGCCCGCATCGACGAGCGCCATCAAGCCCGATCTCCACCCGAGCCCGTACGCCAGCTCGCCCCCATCGAAGTGAGCCGATCGAAGTGAGGCCGTCGAGATGAGAGTGCGCGGCGGGAGCTGCTACGTTCCTCCACGCGTGAGAACGCGTGCAAAGAGCGCCGCTCTCTGGCTCCTCGTCGCCGCGGGCTGCACGGCGTTCGAGGGCCTCGAGCCAGGCGGCGTCGCGCCGCCGGCGGGCGGGGGCGGCGCGGGGGGCGAGGCGCCCGACGCGCCGCGCAGCCTGCTCCCCGTCTACGACGCCGCCAACCTCTGCTCTCTCGTCTTTCGCTGCCCGACCCTCGGCGGCTCGATCCTGCTCTCCACCGGGCTGCCCCTCGTCGCGACCGACGCCGACGCGCGGCCCGCCGTCTGGAACTACTCGGCGTGCATCGATTGGCTCACCGCGCCTCTCGAGAGCGGGCGCGCCGGCTTCGAAGAGCTGCGCGACGCGATCCTCCGCATCGCGCCCGCGACGACGTGCGACGACGCCGGTTCACTGCTGGCCTTCGACGTGGCCGAGGACGCGGCGGCGGTGTGCGATGGGTCGGGCGGCGGCGGCTCGGGCGGCGGCTCGGGGGGCGGCCCCGAGGGGGCGTGCACCGGGCCGGGCGCGGTCAGCTGCCCCATCGGGATCACCAGCCAATGCGACGACGACGTCTTCGGCGTGAGCAGCGAGTGCAAGGTCTCGGCCGAGGGCGCCGTCCGCTGCGCGCTCGATGCGGCGTGCACGACCCCCGGCGTGACGTGCGACGGCGCGTTCGTCGTCGACTGCTCCGCGAGCGGCCTCAAGACAGCGCTGTCATGCGAGCGTTACGGCCTCTCGTGTCAGAGCGGCGCGGGCTGCGTGACCCCGAGCGGCCCCGTGGCCTGCGACGCGTTGGGGCAGCAAGCCTGCGGGGTGGGGCAGCGCGCGCAGGCGTGCGCGGTCGGGTACCCCTCGAGCCTACGCATGGCCGAAGTCGACTGCTCGGCCATGGCCATGTCGTGCCGCGCAGAGGGCAACACCGCGCGGTGCGCGCCCGCGGGATGCTCGCCTTACGAGACGGGCGCGAACCGCTGCGACGGCCCGACGACGGCCGTCGTCTGCGTGCAGGGTGAATCGATCACGATCGACTGCGCCCTCTTGGGCAAGGTCTGTCTGCCGGAGAGCATGGATGGCTCCCAGAGCGCACACTGCGGCTAGGCACATTGGGGGCTAACATGCTTTTGACCGTGACCCCGCCTCGTGTGTCCATTCGGTCGATGCGGATCCTCGCGGCGACCCTCCTCCTCGGGTGCGGGCTCGACCCCGAAGGTGGGCTGCTATCGGCCGAGGCCAAGCTGATCGTGAACGATCACGAGGACAGCGCGGAGGTGCTGGGCGTCGGCGTCACCATCGCCGCGGCGCCGGCGCTCGTCCTGACGCCGGCCACTGTCACTCTCGCCGATGCGGTCGCGGCCCAGACCAACCTGGAGATCTCGGCCCAGCCGCCCGGCTGCCTCGCGGTCGAGACCGAGGGCAACCGCGTGACCTACACGATCGATCGGTGTACCGGCCCTTGGGGCCGCGTCGAGGTGAGCGGCGTGGCGGTGGCGACGTTCTCGCCCGGCTCGGAGACGGGGGCGTTCGTCGTCGACGCTTCGTCCGACGGGCTCACCATCAACGGGGTATCGGCGGCCTACGCCGCCACCGCCGAGATCCGCGTGGCGAGCGGCGCCCGCACGGTCGACTGGCAGGGGGCGTTCTCGGGCAGCACCGCCGACGGGCGTCCGGTGGACCACGAAGCCGACGTCCGCCTGGTGCTCTTCGACGACGGCGCGGCCTCGCTCGAAGGGCAGAGCTCGACCAAGGTGGGCATCCGCAGCCTCGAGGTCGACATCCCCGAGCTGATGCGGCGCGGCCCCCCGGGGACGTGCGCCGAGGGTACCGTCATCCTCGAGCGCAAGCTCGGTTCGCTGACGGTCACGCTGACGTTCGATGGAACGAACGAGTACGTCGCCAAGACGAGCCGCGGCGGGCGCGGGACGTTCGAGCTCCCGTGCACGCCCGCGGGGGCCGAGTGACCGAAGAGGAGCTCGTCGCACGCGCGCGCGGAGGTGATCGGGCAGCCCAAGACGATCTCGCGCGCCGGCATCTGCCGCTCGTCGTGCGCCTGGTTCGCCGCTACGTGCCGCCGGCGGATGCCGAGGACGTCGCGCAGCGCGCGATCTTGCGCGCGTTCGATCGGCTCGAGGGGTTCCGGGGCGAGTCGAGCTTTCGCTCGTGGCTGCATCGCATCGCGGTGAACGTCGCGCTCAACCACGTGCGCGACCGCAAGCGTGAGGTGCCCACCATCGTCGATGAGGCGGATCTCATCACGAACACGTTGGGTACGGCTCGCCTGGTCGCGCGTGAAGCCAAAGCGAAGCTCTTGCTCGCCCTGGAAGATCTGCCACCCAAGCAGCGACAGAGCGTGGAGCTCCGCCTCTTTCGCGATCTGAGCTTCGCCGAAGTCGCGACAGAGATGGGGACATCGGAAGAATCCGCGAAAGCGAACTTTCACCACGCGATGAAGCGGCTGCGCACGCACCTCGACAGCTGAGCCGCGTGATTCGCGGTTGGCCCGAGGTTTGCGCCGTTGACGAAGATCGGTCGCGCCGATACGCACACTTGATGTCCGCGGCGAGCCCTCCAAGTCGGCGCACGCGGGGGGCGCGCCTCAAGCTCGTCGCGCTGATCGGCGCGATAGCGCTGGGCCTGGGCCTGGTTACGAGCACCTCGGCGATGCCGTCGTTCGAGAGCCTCCTGGGCCGCGTCCGGGGCGCTTTCCACAAGAGCGCGGGCGCGGCCCAGAACGCGCGCGTCGCGAGCGAGCCGGCGCCGCTTGCCAAGCCGACCGCGACCGAGCCTGTCGCCAAGGTAAAGAAAGGTCGGAACACCGTCTCCTGGGGTGTGATGATGGTGCCCGAGGCATTCGAGCCTGGGCCCGACGGCAGCTACGACCTCATCATCCACTTCAACGGGAACGTCGATCTCACCCTCGAGGGGCTCGACCGGCTCGACATCAACGCCGTCTACGTCGTCATCAACCTCGGCATCGGCTCGAGCGTGTACGAGCAGACGTTCGCGGGCCCGAGCTCGATTCAGACGCTCCTCGACCGCGTGCCGGCCGAGCTGAAAAAGCGCGGCCTCCCGAACCCGCGGCTGGGCCGCCTCGCGCTCACCGCGTGGAGCGCGGGCTACGGCGCCATCATGCAGATCATCGCGCAGCCCAAGTTCGCCGAGCAGGTCGACAGCATCGTCCTGCTCGACGGGCTCCACACGTCGCTCAAGAAAAACAGCCTCGAAGCCGACCCGCTCATGCTCCAGAACATCACCGCGTTCGCCAAGGCCGCGGTCCGGGGCGAGCGTCTCTTGACGATCACCCATTCGAACGTCGAGCCGATCGGCTACGCGAGCGTGAAAGCCTCGACCGATCTCATCCTGGGCGATCTGGCGCTCGAGCGCAGCCCCGCGAGCGGCGCGACGATCATCCCCGACATGGCCTCGGTCAAGGGCGTGCTCCCGCGCGACGAGATGGTCGCGCTCGTACCGGTCAGCACCGTCGACGCCGGCGCATTCCACGTGCGGGGCTACAAGGGCAACGAGCCCACGCACCACATCTCGCATCTCTTGCAGGCGTCCGAGATCGCCTTCCCCACCCTCGCCGCGCGCTGGAAGAAGCGGTAGCGCTGCGCCCCGTCGCGCGGTAGAGCGTGGGCGTGAAATGGCTCTTCCGTCGTTCGCCCTTCCTGGATGACGTCGCGCTCCTGGCCGTCCGCTTCGCCTCGGGCGGCCTGCTCGTCTTGCACGGCCTTTCGAAGATCCGGAACGGCACCGACGCGTTCGCGGCGAACCTCGCCCAGAAGGGCCTGCCTCTCCCGACGTTGATGGCCTACCTCGCGACGGCGAGCGAGCTCATCGGCGGCGCGCTGATCGTGGTCGGGCTCCTCACGCGGCCAGCGGCGGCGAGCCTCTTCGTCACGATGACGGTCGCTTGGGCGACGACCCACGCGCACCAAGCCAAGCTGGCCGGCACCGGCGGGGGCGTGCCGTTCGAGTTCCCGTTCTTTCTCTCGGTCGTCTTCTTTGCGCTCACCCTCTCGGGCGGCGGCCGCTTCGCCCTCGATCGGCGTCTCGGGTAGCGAACACGCCCTCGGGCGGCGCGCCGCGGAGGCTCCGCACCGACGGGTCGAAGCCGTAACCGGCCGGGGTTCGGAGCAGCAAGCCCGCGAGGCCATGATCGCGGAGCCACCCGATCGCGGCGTAGACCCGGGCCCGCGCGACCTTCGGCTCGAGGTCTTCGCCAGGGTACGCGGCCGCGAACAGGCGCTCGGCGTCGACGCCGTCGTGAGGGTCGCCGAGATGGCACGAGACGAGCGCAGCGAGCACGCGCTGCGCGGCGACGTTCGATGTGCCATCCACCCAGCCCGCCGCGGGCGGCCGGAAGGCCCGCGCGTCGTCGCTGACGACGAGCGCGCCCGGATCGAGCGACTCCTCGGTGGGCGGAGGCGCGACCACGGCCGCGAGGATGCGAAGGAGCGTGCGGGCGTCGTCGGAGCCCGCGGCGAGCTCGGTCGGCTGCGCCGAAAGCGCGTCTACGGCGGCGTGGTCGCCGCCGGCCCACGCCACGAATCCACGCGCGACCCGCACCACCCCCGGCCCGATGGGGTCGGCTGCCTCAGCAAACATGACATCTGCGTCATCGATGAGCCGCGCCCCGTCGTCGCGCCGACCGCCGATCGTCCACGTCACCCCCAGGCGCACCATCGCGAGCGCCTCGCTTCGGGTCTCGCCCACGAGCCGCAGGGCCTCGACGGCGCGCTCGTGGTCGGCGAGCGCCCCGTCTCGGTCGCCGCGCTCGAGCCGGACGAGGCCGCGATTGCTCCACGTGATGGCGATCAGACGTTGATCGCGGGCCTGCTCCAGGAGGGCCAGCGCCTTGTCGTAACGCTCGAGCGCGCCGTCGAGCTGGCCTTGCTCCTGATCGAGCACGGCGAGGTTCGCCCACATGATGCCTTCGATGCGCGCATCGCCGACCGCTGCCGCGAGCTCGACCGATCGCTCGTAGCTGCGGCGAGCGGCGTCAGCGCGGCCCTCGTCGTGGTGGAGCGCGCCCAGGTTGCCGGAGACCCGCGCCATCGTCCGCTGATCTCGCGCCGCGCGCCCATCGCCGAGCGCGGTCATGTACGCGCTCCGCGCGCCCTCCCAATCACGGCTCGCGTGAAGCACGACGCCGAGGTCGAGCAAGAGCTCGGCCCGCGCGTCCTCCTCGCGCGCGGGCAGACCGGTGAGCGCGGCCCGCAGCTTCTCGGCCGCTTCGTCCAGCTCGCCCAGCGCAGCCAACGCCTGGCCGAGCCGCCCGGTGGCGCGCGCCGCGCTCACCGCGGCCGGAGGGGCGGTAGCCATCGCGAGGCACGCGCGGCGCCAGAGGTCGAGCCGCGTCTTCGCCGACGATCGGGTCGCGAGCACAGCGTCCGCGGCCAGCAGGATCTCGATCGCCTCCGTCGATGCGTCCAGACCGTCGACGGCGCGTGCGAGGGCCCGCCCGTGGACCTCGAGGAGGCTGTCGAGCTCGCGCGCGAGCGCCTCGCGCGCGTGGATGTCACCCGTCCGATCGACGCGGGCCGCGAGCTCGCGGGCGCGCTCGATGAACCACGCGTCGTGGCGGGCGACGAGCGCGGCTTGCCGAGCCGCGTCGGCGCCGAGCTCTTCGAGGACGAACTCGCGGACGACGTCGAAGAGCGCGTACCGCGGCGCCCCCGCCTCGTCGCTCTTCACGTAAAGGAGCGACTTCTCACGCAATGCGCGCACGAGCTCGGCGCGCTCGTGCGCCGGCTCGACGTCGAGCACCTGCTCGGCCGCCGCGAGCGAGAACGCACCGCGAAAGACGGCGCAGCCGAGGAGCGCGTCGCGCTCGGGTGGCGCGAGCAGATCCCAAGACCACGCGATCGCGCCGCGCATCGTGGTGCGTGACGCCGCCGCGCCGGCGGCGGCAGCGCGCAGGAGGCGGCGCGGCACATGCGACGCGGACGACGGTGGGCTCGCGTCGTCGACGGCGGCAGCGCAGAGCTCGATCGCGAGCGGGATGCCGTCCAGGCGTCGCAGCATCCGCGCCACGTCGTCCGCCGTTCCCGGGCTCCGGTCGCTGCCCGCGAGCCGATCGGCGAAGAGGCGGGCCGCGTCGGCCTCGCTGAGCGGGCCGAGCTCGAGCGTCGCTTCACCCGAGACGCGCAGCCGCTCCCGCGACGTGACGACGACCCGGAGCTCGGGCGCCGCCTCGACGAGCGGCGAGACGATCTCTCCCGCGAGGTCGGCGAGGTGCTCGAAGCCGTCGAGCAAGAGGATGCGGGGCCCGAGCCGCGCGAGGAGCCTGCCCGTGCGCCGGGCGAGGTCCGAGCCCGTTCTCGCCGAGACCGGCGCGACCCCGAGCGCACGCGCGATCGCGGCCAGGACCCCCTCGACCCCGGTCACCTCCGCGAGCGACACGGTATGGCTGGGGAGCTCGGCGCCGCGAACGTACTCGGCGGCGAGGCGGGTCTTTCCCATGCCCCCCGCTCCCCAGACCGTCACCACCCGCGAGGCGCCGACGAGCTCGCCGAGCGCGTCGAGCTCTCGCTCGCGGGCGACGAAGGCCATGCCGCTCGGTTGCATCGGGCATCCGATAGCGCCCCGGGCCATGCGCTCAAACTGCGAACTTTACGTTTGGGTGGCTCCGCCGGGGCTCGAACCCGGACGCCCAAGTGGGCAGCGGATTTTAAATCCGCCGCGTCTGCCGTTCCGCCACAGAGCCTTTACACCGGTGTAACAGACGAACCGATGCGCGGTGAGGAGCGGCGGGCGCCGGGGCCGATTGTTCGTGTTCAGCGAGTCAACACCCTGGCCGTGCTGCGGTCAGGGGCGCGCACTCTCGCTGGGGACACCGTCGCGATCGACGTTGTAGCGCCGCGCCGCACCCCGTAAGAGGCGCGTCGTGGAGAGCGCTCCGAGCTCCGACGCCCGTTGTCCCATCGGCTTCTTGTTCGCAGGGATCGCCTGCGGGATCAAGGTCAAGCGCCGAGACCTCGGGCTGATCCTGACAGAGGCGCCAGCTACGGCGGCGGGGTGCTTCACCAAGAGCCTCACGCGTGCGGCAAGCATACGACGATCGGAGGGTCTCCTACCACGAGCAGGGGTCCGGGCGGTGGTGGTCGCCAGCGGAAACGCCAACGCGATGTGCGGGCCCCAGGCCGCAGAAGATGACCGCGCCGTCGCTCGCGCCGTCGCCCGCGCGATCGACGTGCACGAGGACGAGGTGCTGACGGCCGCCACGGGGGTGATCGGCGTGCCCTTTCCTGCGGCCAAGGTCGCGGCGGGGGCCGACGCCCTCGCCCAGGCCCTCGTCCCCGATCCGGCCGGCATGGCCGAGGCCATCCTCACCACGGACACCACGGCCAAGGTCGCGCGGCGCGAGATCTACGTGTCCGGCAAGCGGGTTCGTCTGCTCGGGGTCGCCAAGGGCTCGGGGATGGTGCACCCGAACATGGCGACGGTGCTCGCGTTCTTGGTCTGCGACGCGACCATCGGCGCCGACCTCCTGGGCGCCGCCCTGCGGGCAGCCGTCGCCGATTCGTTCCAGATGGTGTCGGTGGACCGCGACACCTCCACCAACGACGCCGTCATCGCGCTCGCCAACGGGATGGCGCGGGCCGCGCCGATCGACTCGCTCGAATCGGACGCGGGCAAGGCGTTCGCGCGGGCGGTCTCCGAGATCTGCGTCGAGCTCGCGCGCGCCGTCGCCCGCGACGGCGAGGGCGCACGCCACCTCGTCACCGTGCGCCTTCGCGGCGCCGACACCGCCGACGGCGCGCGCGCCCTCGCCCGCGCCGTCGTCGAGTCGAACCTCGTCAAGGCCGCGCTCTTCGGCGCCGACCCGGGCGCCGGCCGCATCGCCGCCGCGCTCGGCGCTCGCGCGGCCGAGCGCGGCATCCCGCTCGACCCGTCCGCGGTCGAGATCGCGCTCCAGGGGTCGACGATCCTCTCCCAGGGCGCGCCGACCCTCGCGTCGGCCGACGCCCTACGCGCGCGCCTCCGCGAGGACGAGATCACGATCGACGTCTCCGTCGGCAGCGGCGCCCACGCCGCCACCGCGTGGGGCTGCGATCTCTCGTACGACTACGTGCGCATCAACGCCGACTACGCGACCGTCCTCGCCGACGGGCCGAGCGGCGCCGTGCGCCGCGACCACAGGCTCGAGACGAAGACGCCCGAGCTGAAGACGGAGGTCCTCGTCTCGGCGCTCCGGTTCATCGAGCGGTTCGCGGGAACGCGCGCGGTGATTCGCTACGGGCAGACCACCCTCAGCCGGCGCGATCTCGCGCTGCGGTTCGCCGAAGACGTGCGCCTCCTCGCGGCCGTCGGGCTTCGGCCCATCCTCGTGCAAGCGGGCGCGAGCGAGCTCGTCGTCACTTCGCTCGCGCGCGCGGGCGTCCGGGCGGTCGGGCTCTCCGGCGCCGACGGCAACCTCTTTCGCCTCGACCAGAGCAAAGAGGGGCTCTCCGTCGACCCCGACGTCGTCGAGACGTTGCTCGCCAAAGACTACATCCCCGTCGTGGTGCCCGAGATCACCGAGGAGCTCGAGGCGCGCGGTCCCACCGCTCCGGGCGTCGACATGGTCGCGGCCGAGATCGCGGTCGCTTGCGGCGCGCGCAAGCTCATCTACCTCTCGGAGGCGGCCGGGCTCACGTTCGGGGGGATGCTCGTCTCGGAGCTCTCGGCCGAAGAGCTCGCCAGCCGGCTCGAGGGCGGGGCGATCGACGAACGCGCGCGCCCGATCGCGCGCGGCGCCATGCGCGCCCTGCGCGGCGGCGTCGACTCGGTCCACTTCATCGACGAGCGCACCCCGCACGTCGTCGTCGCCGGGCTCTTCACCGAGGCCGGCGTCGGCACGATGGCGAGGTAGCGCCCGCGGTCAGTACCCCTTCTTCATCACCAGGATCGTGTCGCGCTCGATCTCGAAGCCCGCTTCGGTGACGATCGCGATCGAGCTCTTGTCGCGCGTCGCGAGGACGCGGATCTCGCCGAAGGTCTCGTTCGGGTACTTGTCTTCCGGGCCGTCGGTCTTGAGCTCGCTGAAGACCGCGTCGCGATCGTCCTCGGTCATCGCCTTGTCGTCGGCCGACGCGCCCGCACCGGGGAGCGTCTCGACCCAGCGATCACCGCGACGCACCGCGACGAAGCGGTTGCCCGGCTTGACCCCGTGCTTGGCGCCGCGGTCCAGGAACACGACCTGGTGCTGGCCGAAGAACTGGTGCGGGTAGAGCGCGGTGAGGATGCGCGCCTCGAGGTACTTCTCGTTCTTGATCGGCGGCACGATCAGAAACTTGCGGTTGATCTTGCCGACGAAGTCGCCGCGCTCGACCGCGTCCAGCGACTCGATGATCTGCGCGCGGATGAGGTGCGTCTTCGGGTTGTAGCGATCGACCCGGACCGTGGCGACGACGGCGACGAGCTCGCCCGCCGCGTCGGCCTCGCGGCCCCGCATCGTCCGAACCTCGCGGAAGACGGTCAGCTCTTGGCCGAGCTCGACCTTCTCGTCGCTCTCCATCTCGATGTACGCGTCGTCCCAGAACGTCAGGTACATCTGGTCTTCGGGCGAGCCCACGACCTCACCGCGCTTGTACTTGTCGATGTCGTCGACCCAGCCGTAGTTGCGCAGGAACACCGTGCGCTCGGGCACCGCGCGCCGGCGAAAGCCGGTCTCTTCGATGCGCAGGCGCACGCGATCGCCCGGGTAGATCCAGTGCGGGTTCTGGATCTGGGGGTTATACGACCAGAGGCGCGGCCACGAGTACGGGTTCTTGAAATACTGGCCGCTGATGCCCCAGAGCGTGTCGCCGCGCCGGACGCTGTGAGCGGTCGGCACGCCCGAGTCGCCGATCACGTACTGGCCGTCCTTGTTGCCCCGCGCCGAAGCGGCGGCGGGGTCGGAGCGGTTGAGGTCGAACTTGTCTTTGCTCGCGTTGATGTCGTAGAGCGACTGCGAGCTCGACGGCAGGTGGGTGTCGAGCTCGCCGTGCCCGGGCCCGCTCTGCTGCGTCGTCACCGTCGTCTGGGCCGGCCCCGGAATGAACTGGATCTGGGTGTCGCCGCCCGGCCCCGTGGTCGGCCCGCCCTGCTGAGGGGCGCCCTCTTGCGCTTGCGCGAGCGAGCCGAACACGACCGAGAAGAGGGCGAAGGGGATGAGTCTCGCTTGTTTCATGTCGATCTCAACGGCTGAGGCGTTTGGCGGCGGCGCTGTTCGCGTGCTCGGTGCGGAGGCGGTCGCGGGCGCGCTTGGCGGCCGCGGGGTCGCCGAGCTTCTCGCGCGCCTTGGCGAGCTCGAAGAGCACATCGGCCGCCATGTCGGTGCCGCCCGACATGGCGAGCGCGGCTTCGAGCTGCTCGGCCGAGCGCTTCTTGTCGCCCTTGATCGCGTAGCACTGCGCCCGCAGGAACGTCGCCTCGGGCACCTTCTCGTGGTCGGGGAACTGCGAGAGAAACTCGCCGAGCGCGAGCTGGGCCTGGTCGATCTGGCGGCGGTCGAAGAGGCCCTTGGCCTTGCTGAAGACCAACGTCGAGGCCGACGCCTCGGGTGGGCTCGCGGGCGCGACGGCCGGAGGCAGCTCGGGGGTCGACTCGGTCACGACGGGGGCGGAGGCCCCGTCCGGCCCCAGCTTGACGACGGCGAGCGCGGGGCGATCACCGTTCGGCCCGGCCGCGCTCTCGGCGGGGGGCCGCGCGGGGGTGTGCGCCGCGCCTGCGCC
>CALKVR010000735.1 GCA_938004815.1 uncultured Polyangiaceae bacterium
CGCGACGATCTCCCTCGGCGCGCTGGCGCTCCTCGCCCGGACCGGCTGGATCGCGAGCGTCGAGGCCGTGACGGCCCTCGACATCCTCGGGGTGCTGGGAGCCGTGGTGCTCCTGGATGGCAACCTCCTCTTCAACGGCGCGACCGCGCTCGGCGTCTTCGATGTCGTCACGGCGACGGGGGTCGTGATTTGGCTGCGGGCCGCGATCGTCCCGAGCAGCGTGCGTCGCACCCTCGCGGTATCGGTGGTAGCGGCGGTCTCTTCGCTTGGGGTCGTGATAGGGGCCGGCGCACCTGGCGAGATCCTGACGAGCGCCGTGCTGTGGCTGGGAGGCTTCGCCGCGTGCGCCACCATCACGTCGAAGGTCGTGTTCGGGCTGCGCCAAGAGATCCAAACCGCTCGGCGCATCGGAGCGTACGTCTTGCACGAGAAGCTCGGCGAAGGTGGGATGGGCGTCGTTTACCGGGCGACCCATGCGCTCCTGAAGCGCGAAACGGCGGTCAAGCTGGTGCACAAGAACCACTCGGACTCGCTCGCGGTCGCGCGATTCGAGCGCGAGGTCGTGCTCACCGCCAAGCTCACCCATCCGAACACGGTGGCCGTGTTCGACTACGGACGGACGCCGGAGGGCGAGTTCTACTACGCGATGGAGTACCTCGAGGGGCTGACGCTCCAAGAGCTCGTCGAGCGGTGCGGTCCGCTCCCGCCCGGTCGAGCCATCTCGATCCTCGTCCAGGTCTGCGGCTCGCTGGAAGAGGCGCACCGGCTCGGCCTCGTCCACCGCGACATCAAGCCGGCGAACATCATGGTGACCTGTCGCGCGTCGGTCGCCGATCTGGTGAAGGTGCTCGACTTCGGTCTGGTCAAAGACTTCGAGAATCCGAGCGCGGCCCTCTCGACCGGCGGCTTGGTCGGAACGCCGACGACGATGAGCCCCGAGGCCATCACTCACCCCGGATCCATCGGCCCGTCGAGCGATCTCTATTCATTGGGCGCGGTCGCGTACTTTCTCCTCACCGGCGCGCAGGTGTTCGACGGCGAAACCCTCGTGGCCGTCTGCGCGCAGCACCTCTACAAGCGGCCCGAGCTTCCGTCGCAGCTCACCGGCACGCTCCCACCGGACCTCGTGTCGCTCGTGCTCGCCCTGCTGGAGAAGGACCCGGCGGGGCGCCCTGCGTCGGCCGCCGAAGTCCGGGCGCGGCTCGTGCGGTGTCGAGACGCCCAAGCGTGGAGCGAGGACGAAGCCACGCTGTGGTGGCGCGACGTCGGCGAGCCCGCCATGCGCGACCGCGAGCGCGTGCGCCGGACGCGGCGAGCGAGCGGCGCAGGCAGGACCCTGTCGATCGACACGAGCGTCAGGGGCATCGAGCCGCCTGCCGCCGTCTCTGCGGTGCGCAAACGCGCCGCTTGACGCCACGACCGCCGGCTCGATCGCGCTACCAGTCGATGCTCTGCTTGCCGATGAACTCGCGCAGGATCGACGTCGCGGGCACGTGGTCCGGGTAGATCGTCACGAACGGCGCGAGCAGGCGGCGGAGCCTGAGCGCGGCCGGGTAGTGCGGTGACGCTCGCGGTACCTCGAGCAGGTAGCGCTCGGCGAACACCTTCAGCACGCTGGGCTCGTAGAGCAGCGAAGTGTCGAAGATGCTCTCGGCCACCGCCTGGAACGGGAACACGTTCAGCCGCTCACCGCGGCGAACGCTGGCCCAGCGGGCGAGGTTGTCTTCGGCGGTCGCGCCGCGTGTGTGGCGGTCGCGGACGATTCGCCGGATCAGGCGCACGTCAGCGGGCTCGAGCGTCGTCAGCGGATCGAACGGGATCGAGGTCGCCGGATGGATGAAGATGCGGTGGACGACGGCGGGATCGAGGCCGGCCAAGAGCTCGGGGTTCAGCGCGTGCAGCCCTTCGAGCACCAGGACGCTTCGCTCGGGTAGCTCGAGCGTGCGTCCGCCATCGGGCAGGCTCTTGCCGGAAACGAAGTCGAAGCGCGCCCCGCGGATGCTGCGCCCGGCGAGGAGCGCCTGGAGCTGCTCTCCGAGGAGCTGGCGATCCAGCGCGGCGAGCGCCTCGAAGTCGTACTCGCCCGACGCGTCGCGCGGCGTCTTCTCGCGGTCGACGTAGTAGTCGTCCAGCGACACCCCGACCGGCGAGATGCCGTCGACCTCGAGCTGAACGCGGAGGCGCTTGATGAAGGTCGTCTTGCCCGATGACGATGGGCCAGCGACGACGACGATGCGCACCGTCTTGCGGTCGCGGATCTCGTCGGCGAGCCGGCCGAGGCGCTTCTCGTGAAAGCCCTCGCACACGCGGATGACCTCGGAGACCTCGCCGCTCACGACGGCGCGGTTGAAGCTGCCGACGCTGTCCACGTTCAGGAGTTGGAGCCAGGCGCGCTCCTCTTTCGTCATCTCGGCTCCGTAGCGAGGCGAGCGGGCTTCGACGAGCAACGTCTTGGCCGGCCGAGGTGCGAGCTGCCCGCGCACCAGGGGCCCGAAGTCGAGCGCGAGGCCGTCGGGATGCGGGTGCACCAATGCGCCCGAGATGGCCCCCGCGTGCGGCAGCACGGGCCCGGGGCTCGGGACGCGGGTCTCGCCACACGCGACCAGCGCGACGCGGGGATCGGAGGTCGACAGGACGAGGTCGGCGACGTCGCCGAGGCCCAGGCCGCGAAAATGGTCAGCGGCGTCGTCGGCGTCCCAGGTCTCTTCGTGCAACGCGACGCGTCGCTCGATCAGCGCCGCGAGCCGTTCGTTGAGGCGCCGGATACCATCGCCCGAGATGGGCTCGCTCGTCGGCAGCACGACGAGCCGCCCCGAGGACCACGAGGGCCCGAGCCGCGTGCCCGTCAAGCCTTCGAGCCGAGCCGCCTCGAGGGTCACGAGGCCGACCGATCGCTTGTAGATCTCTCGGCCCTCCCAGTCTCTCAGCGTCAGCGGTGTGAGGGGGAGGTCGGGAGGGGCCTGCGCGTCGAGCGAGAGCGTCCTACCCTGCGCGCGGGCGCCGACGACGAGCACGCCGTCGATCGTCGAGGGCACGAGCGAGGCGACCTCTCGATTCGGCGTCGGCGCACGACGCGGCGGCTTGCCGCCGAGCGTGTCGATGGCGCCGCGAACGAGCTCGACCGCGAGCGCCGGTGACCGCGCGACAAGAGCGTCGAACCGTGAGCGCTCCAGCCTGACGAGGATCATCGACGTCAGCGCCGTGATCTGCGCTGGATGCACCGGCAAGTCGTGTCCCAGCGAGCCGAGCGCCATCCAGTCGCCCGCCTCGACCCGTCGCTTCTCGGGACCTTCGACCTCGGCCGCGCCCTCCAGCACCATCATCGGTCCGGTCGCCGGCTCGCCGCCGGCAGCCACGACCGTGCCCGCGATCACGCGCGCGATTTCGAACAGCTCGACCAGGGCGAAGCGGGGCCGGCCGCGCAGGTGCGCGAAGACGGGGCTCCCTTGAAGGCGCTCGAGCTCGTCGAGCCGCGCGTTCGTCGAGAGCGGCACCCAATCGATCATGATTCGGTCAGGATGCCACCGCGACCCGATTCTTGCCCGCGTCTTTTGCGGCGTAGAGCGCGCGATCGGCGCGTTGGATCCACGCGGTGACGCTCGACGCAGGGCCCATCGCCACGCCGGCGCTGACGGTCACGCAGCCCTGCGCCCACGCAGGGTTGGGGACGATCAGGTGGCGTACCGACGCCACCAGTCGCTCGCTGACGGCGCGGGCGCTCTCTGCGTCGGTGTCTCGGAGGAGGATGCAGAACTCCTCGCCGCCGTATCGATAGACGGCGTCTTGTCGTCGCGAGAGCGTCCGGCAGACGGCGCCGATCTCGCGCAGCACCCGGTCGCCCTCGAGGTGGCCGCAACTGTCGTTGTAGTGTTTGAAAGAGTCGACGTCGATCATGATGATGGCCGCGCGTTCGCTGTCCTGGACCGAGACTGCCAGGTCTTCTTCGAGCTGTCGCCGGTTGAACACGCCGGTGAGCGGATCGATGGCGGCCGCGGCGCGCGCTCGCTCGCTGTCGCGGCGCAGCTGTCGGTTGTCGCGCACGAGCGACCGCTGCGCAGACGTGATCCGCGACGCCACGTGGAGCGCTGCCTGCAAATCGTTGACCGATGGCTGGGGTGGCAGGACGGCGTCGGCGCCGGCGCGGAGAAGCGCGGCGCGGCTGGGTTCGTTCGCTCCCGACAGCACGAGCGTGTAGACGTAGCCACGATCGCGAGCCGCGTCGCGCACGCGGTCGCAGATCGAGAGCCCGTCCGCGGGCGGAGCGCCCTCGTCCACCACGAGGATGTCGGCGGTCGTACGACGACCTGCCGGCTCCAGCCACGTTCCCAGGCTGGCCGCCTCGGTCGCGTACCCCAGCGCAGCGATGGCGTCGGCGAGCTCGACCGCGCGGGACGACGGCTCGCGGACGACGAGGACGCGTGGCCGGCGAAGCGGCGCGACAGCGTCGCGCTTGGAGGGATCCTCGGTGAGATTCGACGAGGTGGTGTTCATGCCACGGACGTCTGCATCGTTCGCGCCATCGACGGGCCGCGGAGCGCTCCGCGAAGGAGCACCAGATTCTCGATGATATCGAGGGTCACGATGCCGACGAGATGCCCGTCGCGGGAGACGACCGCAAGGTCCGCGCCGGCGCGCGAGATTCGCTCGACGACGTCCAGGATGGGCTCCTCGGGGGTGGCCTCCACGATGGCGCCCCGCGCGACGGTTGCCACCGCGCCGCGCTCGCCCGTCGATGCGAGCCCGCGGACGACGTCCTGACGGGTCACGACCCCGATGACCCGCCCGCCGGCCATGACCGCGATCACGCGCGCGCCGCTCTGAAGGACGACGCGGCTGGCGTCGGCGAGCGACTGCTGCGCGTCGAGCGCCGGGAACTCGGTGAGCGTGGCCAAGGCGGTGGGGATCCCCTCGAGCGCGGCGCGGAGTCGCGTCGCGGCGAGCTCCGCCTGACCGCCCAGCCACACGAAGACACCGATCACCATCAACATCGGGCTCATCAGCACGCCGACGAGCGCGAGCGCGACCGCCATGAATTGTCCGAGGCGGACCGCCACCTCGGTCGCCCGTGCGAAATCGAGCCGGAGGGCGAGAAACGCCCGAAACACCCGCCCGCCGTCCATCGGGAACGCGGGTAGCAAGTTGAAGACGGCCAGCGTCACGTTGATCCCCGCGAGGGAGCCGAGGACGGAGCCGGGCGACAGACCGATCGCGAAGCTCAGCGGCACGCCACCGAGCGCGACCGAGAGCGCTCCGAACGAGAGGGCGAGCGCGACGTTCACGGCGGGGCCAGCCACGGCGATGGCGAGCTCCTGCTTGGGCTCGCGCGGCATCCGCTCCAAGCTCGCGACGCCGCCAAACGGGTAGAGCGTGATGTCGCGCGTCGGGATGCCGAACGAGCGCGCCGCGAGGGCGTGACCGAGCTCGTGCAAGATCACGATCGCGAAGACGGCCGCGACGAAGCCCATACCCGCGGCCGCCCCCGCGAGCCCTTGCCCCATGGCAAGGCTGGTCGCCCCGCTCCAGACGATGAGCGCGAGGAACGTCACGTGGGCGTAGAGCTCGATGCCAAAGGCGCGGCCGAACCTGAGCGACCAGCGTCGCCCGTCACGCGCAGACCTTGCGCGGGGCGCGTCGACCGCGCCAAAGGGCCCGCGTACCTCCGTCTGTCGAGTCGTTCCGGCCATGGTGAGGCTCCGAGCAAGGGGCATTCCGCCGTCGTCCCTCGGTCGGCAGGGCGCTCTGGCGAGGAACGACGCTTGCTCTGACTGCGGGGCATGAAGGTGCTCGTCACGTCGTCGAGGTTGCCCAGCGCCATCGACGAGATCCGCAAGCTCGGTCGATCCGGCCACCACGTGCTCGCTGCCGACACGTTCGCGGCCGCGCCGGACAACCACTCGCGCTACGTGGAGCGCGCGGTCGTCACCCCGTCCCCTCGCGCTGCCACCGGTTCGTTCGTCGACGCGGTCCAGCGACTCGTCCGTGAAGAGGAGGTCGAGCTCGTCCTGCCTGCGTTCGAAGAGGTGTTCTACCTTGCCAAGGTCGCGGGCACGCTGCCCGCCACGGCGAAGTGGTTCTTCTCGCCGTTCTCGACGCTCGCGACGCTCCACGACAAGCGAAGCTTCGCGGCCCTGGCCAAGGATCTCGGGCTCGGCGTGCCGGCCTGGGTCGTGGTCGAGTCACGAGCCGATCTCCACGCGGCGCTCCGCGACACTCCGCGCTACTTCGCGAAGCCCGTGTACTCGCGCGGCGGCGTTCAGCTCTTGACCAACGTCGGCCCGCTGCGGGGCGCGCTCGATGTGGACGAGTGCGCACCCTCTCCGCAGACGCCGTGGATCGTGCAGGAGTTCGTCGAGGGCAAGGACGTCTGCTCGTTCAGCGTCGTCCACGCGGGTCGGCTGTCGGCCCACGCCGCCTACGTGCACCCGCGCGAGATCGAGCACGCGGGCGGGATCGTCTTCGAGTCGGTCGACGAGCCCGAGTGTCTGCGGGCAGCGTCGACAATCGCCGAAGCCACGCGCTACCAGGGCCAGCTCTCGCTCGACTTCATGAAGACGAGCCGGGGCATGGTGCTGATCGAATGCAACCCACGGCCCACGGCGGGCGTTCATCTCCTGTCGGCCGAGCAGTTCGACGAGGCTCTCCGTGACGAGCGCGCCGCCAAGCTGCGTGTGGTCGAGCCCGGCGTTCGCGGCAAGTACAGCGCCGCCTTGTTGCGCGACATGCTGCTCCACTGGGACGAGGCCAAGGAGGACGCGAAGTACCTCTTCTCGGACGCCCCCGAGCTCGTGGCCGACCCCGACGATCTGCTGCCCGCCGTCTACCAGGTGATCTCGTACGGCCGGGTGGTGGCCTACCGGCGCCACCACCAGGGTGCCGGCACCGCCCACAAGAACCGCGACCTGATGGCCGCGCAGTTCGAGGACATCAGCTACGACGGGCAGGAGATCGACCTGCCCCCCGGTAGCTAGCTCTTGCTCGACGCGTCGAACAGCGACCGAACGAGCGGCTCACGAAAATCGCTGCCTGGAGCGAGGTAGCTGGCCAGCATCGTGTGCCGGGGCAGCGGTCCCTCTTGGCTCAGCTCGAGCAGCTTCTCGCCGGCTGCATCGTGGACGAGGGTTTGGAGGCCCAGGGGCCGACCCCGATAGCCGAAGCGGTCACCTTTCACGATGCCGCGCTTTTTCAGCGGCGCGAACCACCGCGCAAGCCCGTCGCGCACGCGCACGTATTCGGCCTGGCTGATCAGCTTCTCGTCGTAGGCGCGGCGGGCGCTGTCCTGCCCACCCTCCACGTACTGGCTGAACGTGACGTCGCGGAGAAAGCGAATGCCGGCGAGCACGTCGGTCGCGCGGAGGACGGTGTCGACGATCTCTTTCTCGAGCTTCTTCGAGTAGGTCTTGCCCTTCACGATCGATTCGAGCGCGTCGGCGGTGTCTTGGTCTACCCGGATCTCGAGGTCGAGGACGTCGATCTTCAGCACCGTCTTCTCCAGCCGCATTTTCATGCGTGAGTAGCGCCCCTTGCCGAGCTCGGCGGCAGGCTGGGGCGCGGCGGGAGAGGCTCCGGCCTGGATCGGCAGAGAGGCGAGAACGAGGAGTCCCAGGAGAGCCGTTCGGCGTTGCATGGCCGTCGCGTTTGCATCGTGCGTGCCGTGGGGAGCTTCGAGTGGCCCGAGACTTGAAAGACTCACGGCCATGAAGAACCGCCTCGCCGACACCGCCGCCAGCGCTCTCCTGGTCGTCGCCGCGATGGGCGTCTACGGGGCCTGCGGTCGGCCGCTCGAGACCGGCGTGCCCGCGCTGCTCACGCAGCTGGGCGACTCCACCGCCGTTCTGCCTCGACGATCACGACGTCGCCGTGGCGCGTGCGGCGAGCTACGCCGAACGGCTGGAGGCGGAGATCGACTACGAACGGACGGTCCACCGCGCGACGGGCGACATGGTCGATGTGGTCTTCGCGATCCAGGGTTGCAGCACCGAGTCCGAGCTCGGCGAGCTGGCCGCTCTCGGTGAGCTGACGGGAGCAGTCGAGCAGGTGTCGCAGCGGCACCTCCACCTCGCGGCCGCGACCTCGTCGGCCTCGGAGGCCGCCGCGGTCGAGGACGCGTACCAGGACGAGGCCCGAACGCTGCTTGCCGCGCTCGACGTAGAGCTCGAGAGAGCGCGCGACCGCGCGAGCGAACCGCGCCTGTCGGGTCGTGCCTGCCCGCCCCCGCCGCCCCGCTTCGAGCGCCGGCCCGGCGGCCGCCCCGGCGTGTGAGCTCGATGTCGAGCGAGGTCGGTTCTATAGCGTGCAAGGCGCTCGGCTCACGACGGCGGCGCGCTCTCGACCCTGCTCGCGAAGGCCCTCGACCTGGCCGTGGACGGCTGCCTCGAGGCGCAGCTTCGCGCCCGCGTCCGTGTCCTCGACCGTCGCGGTCGCCGGCGGGAGGGTCGTCAGGCGCAAGCCGTGCACCTGCGAGCCGAAGTGACCGCCGTCATGGCCCTTGCCTTGGTGCGCCCCGGCGCCGCGCATCATCGATACGTCCCTCACGCGAGCCCGCAACTCGTCGCGGATGGCTTCTGCGCCCGAGAAGCCGATGACGACCCCGCCCTCGACGTCATCGACGGAGAGCACGACCCCCTCGAACCCCAGCGGGCACGGCGGCCGCGCGGATTCAGCGTGCTCGGGCGCCGTCGATGACGGGCTCTCGGGCGCGCTGTCTTGGGCGCGCCCGCAGGAGAAGGCCCCGAGGGCGGCCAACAGCGCGAGAGTAGGGGAGGCGGGCTTCATCGTCGGCCCCCGCCTTCAGCCGGCTTCCTGGTCCGAGGGCTTGGAGTCGGCCCCGGAGAGCTCGTCTTCCTCGTGCTTCAGCGCACGGAGGAGGGCTCGCGCGATCGAAGACGCATCCTCGGCCATCGCGAGGTGCGAACCGTAGTAGTCGATGTTGAAGACGGCCTCGAGCTCGCGGCCATGCTCCTCCACGATGTGCGCCTTTCGCTGTGCGCCCCACGCGTCGAGGGTGCCGAGGTGCGGCAAGAGCTCGGATTGCTCGGCCGCGACATGCCGCCGGACCGCGAGCGCGAGATCACGCATCGCGTCGGTCAGCGCGAGCGCAGCCTCGTCCTCATGGTGCTTCACGCGACCGGTGAGATCGAGGACACGACGGATGATGCTGCGAATCTCGGCATGGAGCGGATCGCACAGTTCGCGAAAGCTCTCCGGGGGCGGCGCGTTCGAGCTCGACGGTGTCATGCGGGACCGGTTGGCAATGGTGGTGCCAGGCTCACGGGCGGCGCGATAGCGAGCTATCGCGCCGGTTCGAATGGCGATCCATGCGCAGTCTGCACGCCGCGCAATCCGTGCGCGCTTGCCGGGCGCACCGGCGCGCACGCGGTGCGGATCGAGCCTGGCGCGGATGATGCCACGGGCCCGCGCATGCTGACCGACCAAGCGAAGGCATCCGAGGCCAACCACCCCCACGCGACCCTCCAGCGCACCCGCGTCGGCGACATCATGACGCGCAGGGTCCTGACGATCCGATTCGATGATCCGGCGACCCTGGCGTCGCAGATGATGCTCTGGGCGTCCGTCCGCCACCTGGTCGTCACCGATGACGTGACCGTCGTGGGCGTCGTGAGTGATCGCGACCTCCTCCGGGTCGCGTCGCCGAACGACCCGTCGCTCAACGTCGCCGACGTCATGACGGCGGAGCCCATCACCACGAGCGAGGACGCGAACCTCGAAGAGGCGGCGGCGCGCATGGCCGCCCGGCGGATCGACTGCCTACCGGTGCTCCGCGGCGATCGCCTCGTCGGCATTCTGACCACGAGCGACGTCCTCGCCGAGCGCGGGCGACTCTTGCACAAGAATCGCGCGGCCCGCGGCCGCATCCCGACGGTGGGCTCGATCATGCGAACCGAGATCGCGTTCGTCACTCGCGACCGCACGTTGCTCGATGCGGTCGAGAAGCTCCTCTTGGCTGATATCCGCCACCTGCCGGTCGTGGACGAGGACAAGCGCGTCGTCGGGATGCTGAGCGACCGAGACGTTCGCTCCGCGGTCGGCGACCCCCACGACGCTCTCTATCGCCGCGACCGCCGCGACCTCGAGGAGACGCGCGTGGAGCAGCTGATGACCCACAATCCCATCACGGTCGAGGGCGGAGCGTCGGTGCTCGAGCTCGCCGACGCCCTGATCGACGAGCGGGTCGGTGCAGTCCCCGTCGTCGATGGCGACCAGCGGCTCATCGGCGTGGTCTCGTACCTCGATGTGCTCGCATTCGTCTTCGGCCGGCCTGCCCCCTGAGGAACCCATGAGCGTCAGCGACGTGATGACGACGAGCGTCCACACCTGTCGGGCCTACGAGCCGCTGTCGCGGGTGGCGGGGATCATGTGGCATTTCGACGTGGGCGCCGTCCCGGTGGTCGACGGCTGCAACCGACCGGTCGCCATGATCACCGACCGCGACATATGCATGGCCGCCTATACGCGCAACGTGCCGATCGACCAGCTGCGCGTCGACGGCGCCATGAGCAAAGAGCTCGTCACGATCGGGCCTGACGCCTCGCTGGCGGCGTGCGAAGAGCTGATGCGATGGTGGAAGATCCGGCGCATCCCGGTCGTGGACGCGAACGGAACGTTGGTCGGGGTGGTGACCCTCAGCGACCTCGCCAAGGAGCTGCTGCATCAGTACCCGCCGACGCCGGTGCCACAGCTCGCCCGGACGCTGGCGACCATCTCTCAGCGCGGGCGAGCCGAGGAAACCCAGGAGTGACTGCCGGAACGCCCTTCATCGCCGTCCGCGGGCTGGTGAAGCGCTACGACGACAAGGTCGTGCTGGACGACCTCGACCTCACCGTCGAGCGCGGAGAGACGGTCGCGATCATCGGGGGGTCCGGCTCCGGAAAGAGCACGCTCGCGCGGCTCCTCGTGGCGCTCGAGAGGCCCACTTCGGGCTCGATCCTGGTCGATGGGTGCGACATCACGACGCTCGACGACCTCGAGCTCGCGACCGTACGCCGGCGCTTCGCGATGGTGTTCCAGCGTCACGCGCTCCTCGACTCGATGACGGTGTTCGACAACGTCGCCTTTCCCCTGCGCGAAGCGGAGCATCTGCCTTCGAGCGCGGTGCGGGATCGCGTCGAGCGCGTGCTCCGTGAGCTCGGCGTCGACGGGGCCGCGAACAAGCTGCCAGGCGAGCTTTCCGGGGGCATGGCGAAGCGGGTGGGGATCGCGCGGGCCATGGCCATGCAGCCCGAGCTGCTCGTCTATGACGAGCCGACGTCGGGGCTCGACCCCGTCAACTCGCGCATCGTCGACGGGCTCATCGAGCGTATGCGGTCGGCGCACGGGGTGACCTCGGTCGTGATCACGCACGACATGGTGACGGCGTACCGGATCTCCGACCGCATCGCGCTCCTGGCAAAGGGGCGGATCGTCGCCGAGGGAACGCCCGAGGCGTTCCTCATGACGCACCAGGAGACGGTTCGCGAGTTCGCGCAAGCGAGCGGAATGGATGTCGCGCGGCTCGGCCCGCGCCCGGGGCGGATGACGCCGGAGGAAGTGCGACGAGCCTGGTATCGCGCGCACGAGCAGGGTTAGCCACCGGCGCGACTCGCGCAGGCGAGCGCATCGCTGGCGTCCAGACGCCGAAGTTGCGCGCGAGTATGGCGGCGGCGCCGCTGTCGCGCGCGCCGAGCGGGTGGTGCATCGCTTGCAATCTCGCGCGCCACTGACGGCGACGTGGAGGCAGACATGGCAATCGATATCACGGGCCCGTGGCACAACCAGCACCACTCCATTCTTCATCTCGTCCAGACGGGCGACACGCTCGGCGGGCGGTTCGTCCCCGGCGTGGGTATCCACAAGGGCGAGGCTTTCCCCCTCACGGGCCGCATCTCTGGCGACCAGATCGCGTTCTTCGTTCCGTTTGGGGCCGAGGGGTCGATCTCGGCGTGGACGGGGCACGTGCGGCGCGACGCCTCGGGCGGCGACCAGCTCGACACGCTCTGGAACATGACCGTTCGCGTCGGCGCGAAGGAGCCCGACGGCGCGTGGCGTGGGATCTGGTCGGGCGCGGACACCTTTGCGCGCGGCGAGCCGGCGCTGGTGCGGGTCGGCTCGCAGCTCCCGAGCGTCCCGATCATGCTTTTCCAGGACGTGTGACGTGGACCTCGTCATCGACGCCGGGGCCGCGTCGCCCGCCGACGCCGCGTGTGAAGTGGTCGAGCGCAAGGGCCTCGGGCACCCGGACTCGATCTGCGACGCTCTGGCCGAGGCGGCGAGCGCAGCTCTCTGTCAGGAGTACCTGCGCTCCTTCGGAAGGGTGCTCCACCACAACGTCGACAAGGTGCTCCTCTGCGGTGGCGCGTCGCGCGTCGCGCTCGGCGGCGGTGAGATCCTGGCGCCCATCGAGATCTACGTAGCCGGGCGGGTCACCCCCGTCCCCGGGACTTGCCCGGAGCGAGCCGAGCAGGTGGTCGTCGATGCTTGCCGCGCTTGGCTCAGAGATCGGCTCCGCCTCGACGTCGAAAAGGGCGTGCGGATCATCCCCAAGATCCGCGAGGGCTCGAGGGATCTGGTGACGCTGTTCGAAACGGGGCGCGGCGTCGCTCTCGCAAACGACTCGTCATGCGGCGTCGGGTTCGCTCCGCTCACGCCGCTCGAGCGATGCGTGCTCGCCGTGGAGCAGTGTCTGAACGCGGTGGAGGCGAAGCGGCGCCACCCTGCGATCGGTGAAGACGTGAAGATCCTCGGCGTGCGCCGCGACGGCCGGGTCGAGCTGACGGTGGCGTGCGCGATGGTGGCGGAGCACATCCCGGACGCGGCGGAGTACCGCAAGCAGGTCGGAGTCGTGGAGAGCATCGCGCGCGCTGTCGCAGAGGGGACGACGGGGGCGGAGGTCGACGTCGTCGTGAACGCGGCCGACGACATCGACGCGGGGCGCCTCTACCTCACCGTGAGCGGGACGTCCGCGGAGGCAGGCGACGACGGAGAGGTGGGCCGTGGCAACCGCGTGAACGGTCTCATCACCCCGTACCGCCCCATGACCCTGGAGGCCGCGGCAGGAAAGAACCCGATCACCCATACGGGTAAGCTCTACAACGTGGTCGCCGAGCGAATCGCCGCGCGGGTCGCGCGTGACGTGGGAGGCATCCGCGGTGCGTCTTGCCTCCTCGCGAGCCGGATCGGGGCACCGATCGACGACCCGAGCGTCGTGCACGTCAGGGTCGTCGCGCCCGACGGGGTGCCGGCCGGCGCCGGAAGCACGATCGCCGACGCCGTCGCGCTCGAGCTCCAGGCTCTGCCCGATCTGACGAGCTCGATGCTCGCAGGCCGTCTGCACGTGGTCTGAGCCTCGCGCAGGGTTTGCGCCGCGGCGTGCTCGCTGCGCCAAACCCCCTGCTCGCGCGGTGAATTCCTCTCCGAGGGGCGAAGGCACGACGCTTGCGACGCCCGCGACCATGAGCGTCTTCTCTCAGTCCGACTTCGACGACCACGAACAGGTCACGTTCTTCTGTGACCCCGCCAGCGGTCTGCGCGCGATCGTCGCCATCCACACCACCGCGCCGTACGGCATCTCTGGCGGTGGGTGCCGCATGTGGCCCTACGGGACGGACGCCGAAGCGCTGCGTGACGCGCTCAGGCTCTCCCGAGCGATGTCCTACAAGCTCGCGCTCTGCGACCTGCCGGCAGGGGGCGCGAAGTGCGTCGTCATCGGTGACTCTCGCACGCAGAAGACGGAGGCGCTGCTGCGGGCGCTCGGTCGGAGCGTGGAGCGGCTCGGGGGTCGGTACATCATCTCCGAGGACGTGGGGACGAACGAAGCCGACATGCGCGTCATCGGAGCCGAGACCAAGTTCGTGGTCGGCAAGCGCACCGACACGGGGCCGGCCACCGCCTACGGCACGTTCATCGGCCTCAAGGCGGCGGTTCGGCGAAAGCTCGGGCGAGACGATCTGCAAGGGGTGCGCGTGGCCGTGCAGGGGCTCGGTGGCGTGGGCTTCCGCCTGTGCAAGCACCTCGCGCGTGAGGGCGCCACCCTCGTGGTATCGGACGTCGACACGAAGGCGGTCGAGCGGGCGGTTCGCGAGCTCGCCGCCACCGCCGTCGCGCCGGCGGACATCTTGTTCGAGCCCGTCGACGTCCTGGCGCCCTGCGCTCTCGGCGCGATCTTCGACGATACGACGATACCGAGGCTGCGATGCCGAGTGATCGCCGGTGCCGCGAACAACCAGCTCGCAGAAGAGCGCCACGCCGACGCCCTCGCTGCGCGCGGGGTCTTCTTTGCTCCGGACTTCGTGATGAACGCAGGGGGCGTCATCGGCGCGTCCCAAGAGGGCCGCTCGCTCGGGGACACGGACGGCGAGTCGCCGGCCTACGACGAGGCCGTGGCGTTCAAGGACACGCAGAAGATCGTCGCCATCCTCGACAAGGCCTTCGACCTCGCGGAGAGCGAGGCGCTGACTCCGCACGCGGCCGCGGTTCGGATGGCGAAGATGGCGCTGCGCGCGCGCGCGTAGCGCCCGAGCCGAGAGCGCGCCATGCAGCTTCAGATCATCGACGTCGCCGTGGTCGTGGCCGCCGTCTTCGCGCCGGCGGCCGACGCCGTGTCTGGGTGGTGGCGGGCCACGGGCCGGGGGAGCCAAGAGCCGAAGCCGCCGAGCTGGGTCGAGCCGAAGGGCTTCTTTTGGCATGTCGGCAACGCGACCACGATGACCTTCGGCGCGATCCGCGCGCTCTTTCGCCGGCCGCTGGAGCTGCGCGGCACGATCGCTCAGGTCGAGGCGCTGGGGGTCGAATCCGTCGGCATCGCCATCACCACCGCGGTCTTCGTCGGGATGGTCATGGCGGTTCAGTTCGCGTACGGCCTGCAGCGGTTCGGCGGCATGGAGTACACGGGCCGCATCGTCGGGGTCAGCTTCAGCCGCGAGCTCGCGCCGACTCTCACCGCCGTGATCGTGGGCGGCCGGATGTCGGCCGGCATCGCGGCGGAGATCGGATCCATGGCCGTGACGGAGCAGATCGACGCCATCCGCAGCTTGGGAGCGGACCCGCTGAAGAAGCTCGTGTTGCCACGGATCTTGGGCGCGACGCTCGTCATGCCGGTCCTCGCCGTCCTCGCCCTCGTCACCGGCTTTACCGGGGCGATGTGGATCACCGACAACCAGTTCGGGATCCCATGTCGGTTCTTTTACCAGACGGCGCTCGAATCGGTGACCCTCGGCGATCTCTGGAGCGGGCTCATCAAGTGCCCGTTCTTCGGCGCCATCATCGCGATCGTCGGGTGCCACTTCGGCCTCGTCACGCGGGGTGGTACGGTCGGCGTCGGCCGCGCCACGACCATGTCGGTCGTCGTCACGTCCACGTTCATCCTCATCTCGGACTTCTTCCTCACCAAGGTTACGCTCCTGATCTGGCCGAGCTGACCGGAGGCGCCATGACCATCGTTTGTGCTACCGACTTCTCTCCCTCTGGCCGCCAGGCGTTGCTCGTGGCCAGCGCGTTGGCCGCGCGTACGCGCGACGGGCTCCAGGTGCTGTATGCGCTCGGCGATCTCCCCGACTTCGGCAAAGAAGACGTCGATGACGCGGTCGCGCTCGCCAAGCGCCACGGTGCCCAAGCCGAGGGCATTGCGCGCGAGGGGATGCCGGGCGAGGTCATCCCGGAGGTCTGCAAAGAGAGGGACGCCTGGCTACTCGTGGTCGGCCGCCGCGCGCGCGAGCAAGAGGACCACCTCCTCGGCGCCGTCGCGTCGCACCTCTTGCGGCGCTCGCACTGCCCTTGGCTCGTCGCGACCGACCCGCAGCCCTTTGCGGATTGGCTGAGCGGCAAGCGCCCGCTGGCCGTCATGGTCGCGAGCGATCTGTCGCCGACGTCGACGGAAGCGCTCCGCTTCGTGAAGCGGCTCGCGAGCGCCGGCGAGATCAGCCTCCGCGTCGCGCACGTCGCGTGGCCGCCCGAGGCGCACCGGCGCGCGCACGCGTCGGGGCCGCAGGCCCTCGACAGCCTCCGCGCAGACGTCGAGGCGTCGATCCGGGCCGAGCTCGAGGCGCAGGTTCGCGAGGGTCTCGGTGACACCCCCTGCACGATCGACCTCTCGATGTCATGGGGCAGGCCCGACGGCGAGATCTTGCGCCTGGCGCGTGAGGCTCAGGCCGACGTGGTCGTCGTGGGCAGCCGGCACAAGACGTGGCGCGAACGCTTCACGACGCCGGCCGTCGCGGCCGGTGCCGTGCGCAACGCCGACATCGCCACCATCGTCGTGCCGTCGCGGGAGTGAGGCCGGCCAGACCAGGCTACTGCGTCGCCGGCTGCGACGCCGCCGGCCCGCGGTCCGCGGGCAGGTACGACAGGGCGCCCACGAGCCGCTGTCGTCCGGATGCTTCGAACCGCTCGTCGGCCCAGCGATACAGAAACTGGTCCTCTTCTGCCGCGTGCGCACGAAGCTCGGAGATGAACGCGCTCGCGGCATCGAGCCTGACGAGGTGGAGGTCGAGCGCGGCGCCGAGATCGGCCAGCCGCTGCCGAATGCGGTCGTGCTGGGCGAGCATGTCGCGCGCCCGAGCCCCGCACTCCTGGATGAACGCGGGATAGAGGTAGGTCTCCTCCGCCTCGAGGTGGCCGAGGAGGCCGTGCTCGAGGTCGGTCCAGAGGCTCCGCATCTCCTCGCGGTCATTCGCCTCGAACGCGTCGAGCAAGCGCTCGAAGATCGACTCGAGCCGGCGGTGGTCGGCGAGGAAATGGTCGCGAACGAGGCTGGTCTTCATTGCTTACTCTCACTTCGTCGGAGGCGCCTGCTCGGGGGGCGGATCGCCGGTGTGCGTCGGCCCGGGCGTGGGCGCAGGCTTGGGCTCGACCGGCTTCGGCTTGGGCTCGGGCGACGGCTTCGGCTTCACCTGCTCGGCGTCGTTCCGAACGTTGCCGTCGGAGCTGGCGCAACCAGCGGCAGGGACGAGTACGACGAGCGACGAGAGGACGAGCGCACGACAGAGAGTTCGGTTCATGTGACGCCCATTGGCAACGCGCGTGCCGCGGTCGCTCGCTCTCGAGCGGCGCCGTTCTCGGCCGGCGCGTGCTCCGCCGTACTGGGCGCGGCGCGCAAGAGCTGCGTTGCGGCGCAGGCCTTTGTCGACCAGCAGAGCCTGATCGGCCGCGGCTCACGCATCGCCGGTGCGCGCCCACGGGCACGGTTCCTGCCATGAGGCGCCGCATGGACAAGCTCACGCAGCATCCCGTGTTCACCGCAGTCTGGATCGACGGCCGAGAGGCGCGTGTCATCGAGCTCCACCGGGAGGATGCGGGTTTCGAGGAGCACGTCGTCCACGCCGGCCATCACCACGGAGACCACGGTCACGACGCCGGACGCCACAGCCACCATGCGCCCTGGAGAGACGCGTTCTTCGAGCTCGTCGCCGAGCAGCTGCAACGAGCGACGGACATTTGGATCGTCGGTCCCTCGGGCATGCACGACGCATTCGCCGCCTATCTCGAGCAGCGGCACGCGCCCATCGCCGCGCGTGTGCGCGGCTGCGAGCCGATCGATCACCCGAGCGACCGCCAGATCGCCGATCGGGCGCGGCGGTTCTTCGAGAAGATCGAGGCGCCTCGCCAGGTGTTCGTCCGGAACTGACGCCGATGATGGCAGAAGCTAGGGACGGTCCGCCGAGCGCCGTTGCGCCGCGCGGCGCGACGGGCGAGGTCGGTCCGCTGTCCGAAACCCAGCCCGACGGAGCCCGCTACTCGGCGCCGCCGCCTGCGCGCGCCGAGGCGCTCGAGCCGGGCGACATGATCGACGGCAAGTACCGGGTCGTGCGGACGCTCGGGCGCGGCGGAATGGGCACGGTGCTTCTGGCCGAGGACGTCGTCCTCGGCCGTGAGGTCGCGATCAAGTTCCTGGGCACCAGCCTCGCGGGGAGCGCGACCTGGAGGCCACGGTTCTTCGAGGAGGCGCGGAGCATGGCGCGCGTGCACCACGTGAACGTGGTCCAGATCCACAGCGTCGGGAGCTTCGACGGGTTGCCGTATTTCGTCATGGAGTACGTGCCGGGCGTCTCGCTCGCCCAGTGGCTGGTCGAGAACGAGCAACCATCACCGCACGAGATCCTCCCGATTCTGAGGCAGCTCGCCGCTGCGGTGGACGCCATTCACGACGCCGGTCTCGTGCACCTCGACATCAAGCCGCCCAACGTCCTCGTGGGCCCCGGTCTCCGCGTCGCGCTCGCGGACCTGGGGCTTTCGCGCCTCGCTGGGTCGATGGGGCCTCGCGGCGCCGGCGGGACCCCGTCGTACATGGCCCCCGAGCAGATCGACAGGCGACGGAGCAACCCCGAGCTCGACAGAAAGACCGATGTCTACCAGCTGGGCGTGTTGACGTTCGAGCTGTTGACGGGTCAAGTGCCGTTTCAGGCCGACACGGATGCGGCGCTCATGGCCAAGCATTGCGTCGCCGCGCCACCCCGGCCGAGCGTGGTTCGCCCCGACCTGCCGCCCTCGGTCGACGAGCCGGTCCTGGCCGCGCTCGCGAAGAGCGCGTCGCGCCGGCCCGAGTCCGGCCGTGAGCTCGTGGACGGCATCGCGAGGGCCTTCGCGCCCGCGCAGGCTGACCGCAGGTTGCGCATCCTCGTGGCGGATGACGACGACGCCCAGCTGGGCGCCGAGCGTCAATTGCTTCGCGAGGCGTTCGGCGAGACGGCCGAGATCGTGAGCGCGCGAGATGGGGGCGAGGCGCTGCACCACGCGGAGCTCGGGCCGTGGGACGTGATCATCCTCGATCTCCACATGCCCGTGCTGTCCGGTCTGGAGGTCGCCGCGATCCTCCAGGAGAGGGGGCTGCAAGGCCGCGCGCAGGTGCTGATGGTGACCGCCCTCGGCGGCGCCGCCGATTGGCGAGTGGTCCAGCACCTGGGGGTGAAGTCGATGCTCTTGAAGCCGCTCGACGCCGACCTGTTCATCGAGTCGGTGAAGCGGCTCGCCGAGCGAGCTCGTCGTCCATGAGCTCTTCGAGGGCCCCGCGAACCTCGCGCCGGAGCCGGCGTGCGGTGCGCTCCGGCGTCTCGTCTGCGAGCGCCGTCGTCACGATGGGCTCGCCAATCATGTACTTGAGCCTGCGAAAGTGCGGAATGGGCAGACCGTAGCGCGGCCTCGGGAGGGGAAAGTCGATGCCGAGCCACTTGCGCCCCCGCTCGAAGGCATCACCCTCCAGATCGAAGAGCTCGTCGGCACCGACGCCGGCGAGCGGAATGAGCGGCGCGCCCGCGCGGATGGCGGCGCGAACGAAGCCGTAGCGTGTGCCCCATTGCAGGCGATAGCGCAGCGCTGATGGCTTGACCGCTTCTCGCAAGCCGCCCGGAAGAACGAGGACGAGCTCGTCGGCGGCGAGGAGCGCATCGACGTTCTCGGGCGTGCCGTCGACCGTGCCGACGGACGCGGCGACGCGGCGAATGAAGGGAAGCCGCCACCACAGGTGCTCGCCGAGGGCCCACACACGGCGGCCCGTCGCGCGCCGGATCGCCGCGATAGGGAGCATCGCGTCCCAGCCGAAAGCGTGGTTCATCACGAAGAGCGCGCGGCCCTCGGGCACGTGATCGAGGCCATCCACCTCGACGTGCATTCGATCCGACGCGCGCGACACCAGCTGCCAGAAACGATTGGCGGCGACGCTGTCGTAGCCCGAGAAGGCCCGTGTGCTCGCGGGGTCGAAGCCGTCGAAGAAGCGCATCGCTCTGTCGGTAGCGAATTCCGTGCCTCACGTTCCGGTACCGTCTTGCGGGTCACGGGGTCGAGCGTTATCTCTTGCCGCAACCGGCAAATGGTGCGCGAACGATGACCACGCCGACGAAGGGCGAGCGCGCGACGATCTTGGTCGTCGACGACAACGAGGCGAACCGGGCGCTCGCGCGTGAGACGCTCGAGGACGAGGGGTACCGTGTGGTCGTGGCCGCTGGCGGTGCCGAGGGTCTCGCGTCGTTCGCCAGCGCAGGGCCCGATTGTGTCTTGCTCGACGTGCGCATGCCGGGGATGGACGGGTTCACCGTCTGCGAGGCGCTCCGCAAGACACCTCGCGGCGCCGACGTGCCCATCCTGTTTTTTACGGCGCTTCGTGACGTCGACACCTTCGATCGCGCGCTCGAGGTGGGCGGCGACGATTTTCTCACCAAGCCCGTTCGGCCGACCGAGCTCATCGTTCGCGTCCAGACGGCGCTCAAGCTCCGGCGGATGAGCGCCGAGCTGCGCGAGCAGGTCGACTCGATCAAGAGGCAGCGCGACGACATGGTCCGGCTCCAGCTGCAAAAAGAGCGGCTCATGGCCTTCGTCGTCCACGATCTCAAGAACCCGGTGAACGCGATGGATCTGCACGCCCAGATCCTGATACGCGACAAGTCGCTGCCGGCGAGCGCGCGTGAGGCGGCCGGGCAGATTCGCTCGCAAGCGCGCACGCTCACGCGGATGATCTTGAACCTGCTCGATCTCAGCAAGGGCGACGAGGGCAAGCTCGCCCCGCGCCGCGTGGCGGTCGACCTCGCAGCGCTCGTGGCCGATGTCTTCGCCGAGCTCGAGGTCACGGCGCGGAGCAAAGAGGTCACGCTGGTGTCCGACGCTGCAGGCGTCACGTTGCGCGCCGACCCCGACCTCTTGCACCGCGCGCTCGCCAACCTCGTCGAGAACGCCATCCGTTACACGGCGGTCCGC
>CALKVR010000736.1 GCA_938004815.1 uncultured Polyangiaceae bacterium
GTGAGCGGTTCTTGGACCGAGAGCTCGGGCGCCGCAGAGCTGACGGTGACCCCCGAGGGGAGCGCCGGGAGCGCCGACGTGGCGGGCGCGGCCGCCCCTCGCTTCGACGACGCACCGTAGAGGAGCCCGCCGAATACGCCCGCCCCGCCGACCGCGAGGGCGGCGTTACGGATGAACGCGCGGCGCCGGACATGGACGCCCTCGGGGGTGATCTCGGAGGAGGGCGGATCGTCGGCCATGTCTCCCTCTACGGTTTGGGGGTGGGGGCGGTTACGGCCTTACCGCGGCCGACGGTGACGGCACCGCCCTTGCGTGGATCGAAGACCGGCTCGAGGACCCGAACCCCCGCCTCTTCGCGCAGGCCGACCGCGGTAACGGCGGCGAAGCTCGGCCCAGCGAGCGAGACCACCTCACCGCGTGAGACGAGGTCGGGCTTGATTGGCGTCAGACCCTCGTCGAGAAAGAGCGCGCCGCTCGAGGCGACGTGGAACCGCGGGGCGCTCACGGCCTCGGGCAGGACCTTTGCCTTGCCCAGGTGCGCGAGGATCACCTGGGCCACGGCGCTGGGCGCGCGCAGGCCGCCCGAGCCGCCGAGCGCGAGGATGGGCTCGGCGCCCCGCAGCACGATGGTCGGGGTGAGGCTCGAGACCGGGCGGGCCCCGCCGCGAGGAAAATTGGGGCCGCGGGTGGCGGCGCGCTGGCCGTAGTCGTCGGTGGTGAAGTCGGTGAGCGCGTCGTTGAGGACGAAGCCGCTCTTGGTCACGATCTTCGCCCCGAACATGCTCGTCAGCGTGACCGTGGTCGACGCCACCTGACCCGCGTCGTCGACGGCCACGAAGTGGAGCGTGCCGCCTTCGGCGATGCTCGGGAGCTTGGGCATGTTGGTCGCGTCCATCTTCACTGCCGCGCGACGCTCGCGCAGCTTGGCGGGGTCGAGGATGCCGGCGGGGTCGGTCTTCGTGAAGTCGGGGTCGCCGACGTACTTCGTTCGATCGACGTGGGCGCCGCGCACGCCCTCGGCCAGGATGTGGACGAGCGCCCCCGAGCCCCACTCGTGATCGTCGATGTCGCCCTTGCGCACGAAGCCCAGGACGGAAGCGACGGTGACCCCGCCCCCCGAGGGCGGCGGCGCTCCGAGGACATCGACCCCCTCCCACCGGGTGCGGAGCGGGGCGCGGACGACGGCCCGATAGCCGCTCAGATCGGCGGCGATGATGCGGCTCCCGGCGGCGCGAGCAGACATGACGATATCGTCAGCGATGGCACCCTGGTAGAAGCCCGCCGGGCCCTTCTCCGCCACCGCGCGCAGCGCCTTGGCGAGGGCGGGGTTCGCCAGCGTCTCACCCACCTTGCTCTCTGGGTCGGCGACGAACAGGGCCGCCGCGGCCGGGTCGTCGCGGACCCACTTGGCGCTCCAAGACAGCGCCTGCGCCATGTAGGGCGAGAGAGGGATGCCGGTCTCGATGACCTCGGCCGCGCGACCGACGAGGTCGGCCCAAGCGAGCTTCCCGCCCCTCTGGTGCATCTCCCACAAACCGGCGACCAAGCCGGGCACGCCGACCATGACCCCGCGACGCTGGTCGGGCGGCGTTCGCGAGAGGTGGTCGGCGCGGCGGATGCCGTGGGGCGCGACCTCGCGAAAGTCGACGACCCACGCCTCGGCGCCGCTCGGCTTCACGATCGAGACGCCGCCACCACCGAGCCCGCACGACGAAGCGTGCGCCGCGCAAGCCACGAGGACACCCACGACGGTGGCGTCGACGGCCGTCCCGCCCCGCTCGAGGACCTCACGCGCCACCTCGACCCCGGTCGCGTTCTCGCTCGCGACGGCGAAGCGATCACGCGGGCGAGGGGCCGCGACGCCGGGCGCGGGCTCGGCCGCCTGCGACGCGGGCGCGGTCAGGGCGGGCGGCTCGGGCGCGGGGTGGGGCGCAGCAGGCGCACAGGCGCTCGCTCCGAGCAGGAGCAAGAGCGGCAGGCGGGCGCTCGAGGGCGAAGGCACCGTTTGAACCTCGGCGAGAGTATGACAAGGTCGAGCCCGCGATGCGATTCGTCTTCCTGATGGACACCCTCGATCGGGTCAGCCCCGACAAGGACACCACCTTCGCCTTCATCGAAGCCGCGCAGCAGGCGGGCCACGAGAGCCTGCACTGCTTGCCGACCGACCTGGGCGTCCGCAAGGGCAAGGTCTTCGCGATGGTCCGCGGTGTTCGAACGGCACCCCAAGAGCCGCGGATCAGCCTGGTGGGTGAGCGACGAGAGATCGCGCTCGACGCCGTCGACGCCGTCTTCATCCGCAAGGACCCGCCGTTCGATCAGGCGTACCTCTACGCGACGCTCTTGCTCGAGAACGCGCGTGGGGGCCCGCTCATCGTCAATGATCCGCGGGGCCTGCGCGACGCGAACGAGAAGCTCTACGCGATGCACTTTCCCAAGTGGACGCCGGCGACGCTCGTCACCGCCGATCGCGACGTGATCTTCACCTTCGTGAAAGAGGTCGGGGGCAATGCCGTCATCAAGCCGCTCGACGGCGCGGGCGGAACGGGCGTGATGATGCTTCGCGAGGGCGACAAGAACAACCGCGCCATCGTCGACATGCTGACGAGCGAGGGCCAGCGCGTGGCGATGGTGCAAGAGTTCTTGCCGTCGGTTCAGAAGGGCGACAAGCGCATCCTTCTCCTCGCGGGCGAGCCCCTCGGCGCGATCATGCGCATCGCGCGCGGCGACGACATCCGCTCGAACATCCACGTCGGCGGCCGCGTCGAGCCCTGCGACATCACCGACGCCGAGCGGGCGCTCATCGCCGACATCGCGCCGCGGCTCGCCGCCGACGGCCTGTATTTCGTCGGCCTCGACGTGATCGGCGACTGGCTGACCGAGGTCAACGTCACGAGCCCCACCGGCATCCAGGAGCTCGGCCGCTTCACGAGCTCGAAGCCCGCCGACAGGGTCATCGCCTGGGTCGAAGCGAAGCGTCGCGCGCGCTGACGGCGGCAGAAAAGTTGGCCCCGCGGGCCGGCGCCCGCATCCTCGCCGCATGGCTCGCAGAAAGCTCTCCGCCCCCTGCGCCGCGTGCCGCGTCGTCACCCCGAGCAGCAAGCTGTCGCACGTCGTCATCGAAGGCCGCACCGTCACGCTCTGCCGCGAGCACGCGACGGCCGTCGCCGCCAAGATGCCGCGCACCTATGAAGAGCTGCGAGCTCTGTTCACGGAGCAGGCCGCCGCTCCGGGCGGGCCCGCGCGTCGCTCCATGATCGAGCGACGAGGCGCCGACGACCGGCGCATGTTCGCGCCGCGCCCGGAGGGGCGCCGCATGGCGGGCGGCCGCCGCGCCGACGACGAAAAAGCGGCCTGAGCGCCGCGTCCTGTGCCGGCCGGGCGCCGATTCGACCCGATGGTAGGCTGAACGCGTGGCCCAGCCCGACCGCCCGAAGCGACGGCTCCCCGTCCTGCAGACCAAGGACGAGGACGAGGGCGAGGAGCGCCCGGCGTGGCACTGGGTCGTGCTCACGTCCGCGACCACCCTGCTCGCATGGCTGTTGATCGCGGCGGTGACCAACGCCGTCGTCCGGAGCGCCACGCCTCAGTGGGCGCTCGTGGCCAACGCGATCGCGCTCGCGCTCAGCGCGGGCCTGGCGGGCGCGCTCGCGGGCAAGTTCGGGACGAGGGCCCAGGTTCGCCACGCCGCGCTCGGTGGCTTCTTGACGGCGGCGTTCGGGTGCGCGCTGACGTGGCGCGCGCTCTCGGGCAGCCCCGCGACCTTTGCCGCCACGCTCATCCTGGCATCGACCATCGCGACCGCCGGGGCCGCGATCGGCTTTCGCGTCATTCGGCGTCGCGCACGCGCTTGAGCGTGGCACGCGCGAGCGGCATGTCGGCGAACGCCGCGCCGGTCTCGGCGTCGGTCGCGTCGGAGGCGAGATCGACCAGCGGCCTGAGGGCGAACGAGCGACGCTTGAGCCGCGGGTGGGGGACGACCAGATCGGCCTCGCTCACCGACTCGCCCTCGATCCAGAGCAGATCGAGATCGATGGGGCGCGGCTCGTTGCGCTGGCCGCGGACGCGGCCGAGCGTCTGCTCGATGCGCAACGACCGCGCGAGGATCTCGGAGGCGTCGAGCGAGGTGAGGACGAGCACCGCCGCGTTGTAGTAGACGGGCTGCTCCAAGCCGCCCTCGGGGTCGGTCTCGTAGACCGCCGAGATCTTCATGACGTGCATGTCATGATCTTCACGCAGCAGCGCGACGGCTCTATCGATGTTGCCAGCGCGATCGCCGAGGTTCGAGCCGAGCCCGATCACGACGCGGCGGATGTGATCCACGATCTTGGGTGTACTACACTCGGCCCGCACACTCCAACCGTACTCACGGCGGGCCGGCGGCTGGTGCGGGCGCGCGCTGCCGGGGCCGGTGAGGCAGAACCGTTTCTGGGGCGCGCATCGTGCAGATTTGCCTGCGCGACTGCCTCGGATCGCGACGATGTGTCGGGCCGGTGGCGGCCCCGAGGGCGTCAGTTGGACGGCTTTCGCCAGAACCGCCGCGCCTCGTCGAACGCGCGCCCGAGCCGGCGTTGCTCCTGAAGGAGCGCCGCGTAGGCCCGGGGTAGACGCTGGTCTTTGGCGAGCGCGTAGAGCACCAGGAGCGCCGCCTCGGCGTCGTCGGTGGCCCGGTGGGCGCGAACGAGCTGGATGCCGAGGCGCTCGGCGACGTCGGCGAGCGCGCGGCTCTGCTCGTCGCGGTAGATCTCGCGGGCAAAGACGAGCGGATCGAGCCACTCGACCTCACGGCGAAACGCGGGGGGCAGCGCGCCCGAAGCAGGCGCGGGCGTGCGCTGCGCGCGCGCGAGCTCGGCGTGGAGAAAGGCCTTGTCGAAGACGGCGTTGTAGGCGGCCGGGATCGCGCCCTCGACCATCGCCAGGATCTCGGGGACGACTTCCGCAAAGGAAGGTTTGTCGGCGACGTCGGCGTCGCGGATGCCGTGGACCGCCGTGCTCTCTTCGGGGATGGGGATGCCCGGGTTGATGAGCCAGCTCTTTCGCTCGAAGACGGCGCCGCCCCGACCGAGGATGACGCCGACCTCGACGAGGCGATCGAGCTCGGGCTCGCGACCCGTCGTCTCGACGTCGATGAACGCGACGACGCAGTCGACCCACGAGCTGTCGGCCGGGATCTCTTCGGCGACGCCGACCGCGCGGACGCGAATGAGGTGCGCGATGCCGGGGTAGTGGCGCCCCGTCGGGAAACAGCCGCAGGGGTCGACGATACGCATCGAGAGCGGCCCTGGGTGCGGGCTACTGGCCGGCCGACGCGCTCGTGGTGGGCGCGGGGCCGGCGCTGGGCGCCGACGAGGGAGGCGGACCGGCCGAAGGGGCGGCGCTCGCGCTCGCCCCAGGCGGGGGCTGGTCGAGGCCGAGCTTCTTCGAGAGCTCGTCGTATTTCTCGGAGGGCTTCGCCGGAGTCTTGCCCGCGAGCTCGATATCCATCTGGACCCACTCTTCGAGCTCGGTCGGGCCGAGCTGGTAGAGCCGCCCGTTGATCCAGATGTAGGGCGTGCCGTCGAGGCCGAGATCCTCGGCCTGCTTCATGTCGTCCTCGACCGACTTGATCGTCTCTTTGGACGAGAAGTCGGTGCGGAACTTGTCCATGTCGAGCTTGAGCTTCTTGGCCATCGTCGTGAGGTCCGACGGGCCGAGCTGGTTCGTCTCTTGGGCGGCGAACAGGAGATCGTACATCTCCCAGAATTTACCCTGGTTGAACGCAGCCACCGCCGCCTGCGCGGCGCCCTTGGCCTGGGGATGCTTCGAGAGGGGAAAGTGCTTGAAGACGAGGCGCACCTGCCCCGGGAACCGCTCGACCATCAGCTCGAGCCACGGTTTCATCGCGTAGCAGCCGCCACACTGAAAATCGGCCCACTCGACGATCGTGACGATCGCGTCATCAGGGCCCTTGGCTGGCGACGAGCCGGGGTCGACCGTCTTCACCACCTTGGGGTCGAACCGCAGCTCGTACACTTGCTTGAGCTGCGCGGGGTCGAGCCCGAGCCGCACGAGCTTGCCGAGGTACTTGCCGGCCGGCATGCAGGGCTTGCACGCGCGCGACTCGGCGATGCACACGGCCAGGGTGATGGGCTCTTCACACGGGGCGTTGAGCTTGCCCAGCTGGCTCGCGAGCTCGTTGCTCTCTCGCTGGGTCAGCCCCTGGATCTCGAGCTTTTTCACGGCGGCTTCGGCGACGCCCGCGGGCGAGGCGGCGGCGCCCGACCCGCTGCCCGACGCGACCGGCTTGTCGGCGCTCGGCTGCAGCGGCTTGTTGCCCTCGCCGCAGGCAGCGAGGGAGAGGGCAACGACCAGCGCGGGGAGCCAGCGCCGCGCACGAAGGGCTTCAATCAGCATCACGATGTCAGAACGAGACCTGCACGTTGGCGTTGATGACGCCGATCGTCTGCGTGTACTCACCGCCCGAGTCGGGGGTGCGGGACGGCGGCTCGTAGGTCGGGAGCTCGCTCTGACCGGTGGTGTCGCGCGGCACGTAGAACAGGTGGGTGTACGAGAGCGCGGCCGCGAAGATCTCGCCGAAGGCGAGGCGCAAACCGCCCGCGACGCTCACGTCGTGGAAATCGGTGAGCGCGACCTCGAGCGTCTCGTCGGGGATGGCGTTGGAGTCGTAGCCGGCGCCGAGGAAGAGCTCGACCTCGGGGATGACCCAGTAGCTGCCGCCGGCGCGGACGCCGAACGCGGTGCCCCAGTTGCGGACGATGTTGAGGAGGGGCGCGTTGGCGCCGGCGTCGGGGAGCGCGGCGTAGTTGTCGTCGACGAGGCACTCCTCGGCCGACTCCGGGATCACGCACTGGCTGTCGAAGACGCCCCACGTGGTGACGTCGCCGAAAACGCGGAGCTCGACCTTCTCGACCGGGCGAGCGCGGACACCCATGCGAAAGACGTCGGGCAGCTCTTGGATGAGCTTGACGTTCTGCACCGTCTTCGTGTCGGCGACGGCCGGATCGGGGAAGTTGTTGTTCAGCGTACCCGACAGCTCCATCTGCCCGAGGCCGGGGCGCGCCTGGTACGAGGCGCCGATCCACACCTTCTCGGGGGCGACCTCGCCGATGACACCGACGCCGAAGCTCGCGTGCCAGCCGCCCACGTCGATCCACGAACGGCCCTCGGCCGGGAGATCGATGCTGTTGGTGCCATTGGCGGTGCGGGCGCGGATGGTGTCGACGTCGCTCTTCACGATGTTGAGCGAGGCGCCGATGCTGACGCGGTCGAGGATGTCGTAGGCCGCCGCGACGCTGATGTACATCGAGCGGATGATGCCCTCGATGGAGTGCCAGCGTTGCACGCCGTCGACGGGGCCGGCGAAGTTCGGGTTGTCGGTGAACTGTTCGTTCTTGTCGTAGACGCTCTGCCCGCCGAACGGCACGAAGAAGGCGGCGCCGAAGGCGAAGTTCTCGACCTGGAAGGTCGCGCCCGCCATGGGGGCCGTGACGGCGTTGAAGAGCTCACCCGTGCCCGAGTTCGCCCCCTGCGCCCCCTCGGGCTCCGGGACGTCGAACTGGGACGTCTGGTGGCTCCAGCTCGCCCAGCGGAGAGCGAGGTTCGCGTCGGCGAAGATCTTCACGCGCCAGAACTTCTTCTCGAAGCCTGGGGTGTCTTCGGCGATGCCGGCCGGGTTGTAGTAGATGGCGGTCGGGTTGTCGGTCGTGGGGTGACCGTGCTCGCCGCCGAAGCGCGCCGTCGCGAAGCCCGAAGCGAGCGCGCCGGTCGACGTCATGAGGACGGCGCCTGCGCCGAGGCAACCAAGAACCAGGGAGTGGTGTCTACGCGTCATCGTGTCGTCCTCGCGCCTCACATGTACTCGGCTGGAACCTTGTCGCAGTTGATGACGGGCGCCGGCGGGGCCCCCGAGATCTTCTGGATCGTGTACGTCGAGCCGGTCAGATCGAAGTTCGGGATCGGCGTGGTGACCTTGCCCGTGACCGGCCCGCAGACGAAGCCGGCGGTGGCGCCGCCGCAGATCGTGCCGCTGATCGCCAGGCCGGGGAGGATGTCGCCGCCCGAGATCGGGTTGGCCGCGCCGCACAGGGTGAGGCCCGCGGTGTCCTCGGCCAGCAGCCAAGCGAACGTGCCGTCGGCGTTCACGAGGAGATCTTCGAAGGTGATGGCCGGGCAGGCCACCGGCGTCATCTGGTCGTCGGCCGAGAGCGGCACCAGCGTCATGTCGACCAGCATCGTGCCGTCCATCTGGAGCTCGGCGGTGATGCTGGCGTTCAGCACGAACGCCTGCTTCGGGTCGAGGCGAGCGCTGAGCGTGAACAGCCAGTCGCCCGTGACCTCGGCGTCGTCGGCGATGGGCACCTCACACGCGCTCACACCAGAGGAGCTCGATGTGCCCGGGTTGATCTCTTCGTACCTCGCGGCGAAGTCGTCGAAGGAAGCGCCGGTGTCGGGGCACGCGGCCAGGAGGACGGCGGAGCCGGCCAGGAGCATGAACGTCAGAGGGCGAGCGATGCGCATAGGAGCAGCCTCGGTCAAGGAACCGGCCGGCACCATAGCAGAGGTGTCCCGGTTCTAGGACCCCCCAGCGTTGTGCCGCCGAGCCGAGACACGCCTGTCAGGGGCGCCCGGGGTCGGGCGGCCCGACACCGCAGGATGGGCCCGCGCGCGCCCTGGCACGGACTGTGGATTGACCTCTCGCGGGTGCTAAGCTTGGTGGGCTTGTCCTCCTTTCGGATGCTGCAAAAAGTCCTTCTTCCGGCCCTCCTCGGGCTCGGCGTGGGCGCGTCCGGGGCGTGGGTCGGCGCTTGCGCCGCCGATGGCGCGAGCGACGGCACGTCCAGCGGGGGTGGGGCCGGCGACACCACCGGAACCGGCCGGAACGACGCCAGCATCGACGTCGCGCCCGACGGCCAGGAGCCGCCCGGGCCGGTCTCGTACACCGAGCTCTGCGGCGACGGCGACTGCATCCCGGGCGAGACGATCCCCTGCGAGCCGCCGTCGAGCGGGACCAGCGGAGCGACCGGCGGCGGGAGCAGCAGCGCCGGAGCGGGCGGCGCGGGCGGCGCGGGCGGGGCCGGCGGCGCAGGGGGTAGCGGCGTCATCGCATATGGGTGTCAGGTCGACGTCAGTGGTAACGAGCCGGCGAGCATTTGTGCGCCGGTCGACGCGACGAAGACCCTCGGGGCCGCGTGCACGTCGGCGGCCGGCTGCCCGGAGGGCGCGGGTTGCGCGGGCGAGCCGGGAAAGTGCCAGGCCTACTGCTGCGACGATCTCGATTGCCCGACGAGCTACTTCTGCGTCCCGCTCCCCGCCTTCGAGGGCAGCGTGCAGGGCAAGAAGGTCCCCGTGTGCAAGGCGGCGACGAGCTGTGCGCCGTTCGATACGTCGACCGTGCAGTGCCCCGAGGGCGAGACCTGCACGATCGTGAAGAGCGACGGCACCACCGGGTGCACGCCGATCGGCGCGGGCCAAGCGTGCGATCCGTGCCCGTGCGCCCCGGGTCACATGTGCAACTACTCGACCGGGATGTGCCAGAAGCTCTGCGAGACCGGCGCCCAGGGCAACAGCGTCTGCACCGGCACCGGCGGCACCTGCCAGGGCATCCTGCCTCCGAACATCGGCGTCTGCATCGGCGGCCACGCCAGCTGCGAAGACTAACGTCACGAAGAACCGGGAGGGTGTCGCGCTGGGCGAGGTTCATAGGGGAAGGCCTAGGGTGGGCACCCTCTGCTTCGATCCTTGAGGTGCGTTGGTGCGCA
>CALKVR010000737.1 GCA_938004815.1 uncultured Polyangiaceae bacterium
GCGAGCGCGAGCCCCGGCCACGCCACGCGGAGGCGCCGCGTCATCGCGCGAGCCTCCGCTGCAAAAGAGCGTGCGCGCCGAGGCCGGCCGCCGTCAGCGCCGCGATCGCGAGGCCGAGGTAGAAGTTGGGCGGAACGTAGCGAAGCGAGACCTGGCGCGCGCCCGCCGGAACGGCCACCGAGACCCGGTGCGAGGCCGCGCTCACCGCGGCCGGCGCGCCATCCACCTCCGCGCGCCACCCCGGATCGAAGTTCATGTTGTAGACGAGGCGTGCCTCCTCCTTCAAGTCCGCGAGCGCGATGACCGCCGAGCTCGGCGTCCAGCGCACGACCTTGGCCTCACCGGCGCCGCCGAGGAGCGTCGCCTCGCCACGGTAGCGGCGATCGCGCCGCGACATCGCGCCGCGCTCCTCGAAGGGCGGCGCCCCGTAGCAGTCGAGCACGCCCGTGTTGGCAAGCATCGCGAGGTACATGGGGCCGGCCCAGTCGCGGCGGACGTAGTGATAGGGCGGGTTCTTCACGAACGTGAAGGTCTCGGCGCGGACGATGCCGGCGGGCGCGACCATCCACATCGCGTCTTTCATGGGCTTCTTGGCGACCGACGCGATGTCGAGCGCGAGGGCAAATGCCGCGAGCGCCACCGCGGCATCGGCCCACATGAAGCGCCTCGCAGCGCGGTCGATCAGCCGCCCCACCCCCACCGCGACCACGATCCCGAGGACCAGCACCGCGGGGTAGAGAAACCGCGACGGCACGTGCTGAGACTTGAACACCGGCGCGTAAGCGTGCAGCAACGACCAAGGCGCGCTCGGGTGAAAGGCGCCGAGCCCGAGCACGATCAGGCCGACACCGATGAGCTTGAGCGCGTTCTCGCGGCGGCCCATCACGACGGCGCTGCTCGCGAGGAGGAGCGCCCCCGGCACCGAGACGTACATGCCCCACTCGTGCCAGCCGTACGGCTCGACCTCGGCGGGCCGGTCGTAGAACGCTTGCTCCCGCGACGTGAGGAGGGTCCAGAGCGCGCCGAGCGAGAGCGTCTCGGTCGACTCGATGAGCCGCGGCGCACGTGAGAACGTGGCCAGCATCGGGAGCAGCTTCGGCGCGGCAAAGGCCACGCCCAGCGCGCCCGAGACGGTGAGCGTGACGAGCGGGCGCCACGATCGATCGACCCACGCCGCGGCCGCCGCCCACAGACCCAGGAGCAGCACGGTGTGGGGCAGCGGATAGATGCCGCCCGCGTACACGAGCATCGCGAAGACAGCGCCCAGCCCGATGCGATCGCGGAGCCGCCCCTCCGTGGCGCGCGCGCGCTCGAAGGCCCAGAGCGCCCATGGCATGAGCGCGTACGCGAGGTGCCACGTGTGCCCGGAGGCGATCTGGAGCGCCCAACGCCCGTTGACGGCGAAGAGCGCCACCACGAGCGCCCGCGCGCCGCGGCTCTCGGTGAAGCGGGCTGCCGCCAGATAGGTGCCCCACGCGCCGATCAGCGCCATCCCGAGCACCTCGACGCGGAGCGCGGTGCGGATGTCACCGAACAGATAGACGGGCAGCCACGGCGAGACCACGATCGTGCCGCTCTCGACGTAGCCCCACGCCGGAAAGCCGCCGCACGCATAGGGGTTCCACGCGGGTAGCTCGCCGTACCGCGCGATCGACTCGACCGCCAAATAGCGGTGCGATGTCTGCACGTCCCAATCGTGGAAGCCGAACGTGGTCCAGTCCGCGAGCCACGGACCCACGACCACGAGCGGCGGCACGACCACCGTCAAGAGCGCCAGCCAGGCCGTGAACGCCCCCCAGCGAGCCCGCGGGAGCCGCGAGAGCCAGCTCCGGAGGTGTTCGCGCACGCCCGGGTTCTACATCGGCCGCGGGCCCCCGAGGTTGATCATTCTCGGTGTATCTTGCCCGGCGATGGGCCTACCTCGTGTTTCGCTGGCCGCGCTCTCGCTCGTCCACGCGCTCGTCTTCGGCGCTGCCGCCGCTCTCTTGCCCTGGCCGGCGTTCACCGTCTTCGCCCTGCTCGCGGGCGTGCTCGGGCTCGCGCACCTCGCGACGTTCGCCCTCGCCGTCGTCGGCGCGCGCGCCCGCGGCATCGCATGGCGCGCGAGCTCGCTCCTCGGGCTCGGGTTCTTCGGCTATTTCGCGTACGCCACCCTGGGCTCCGGCCTCTACGTGAACTTGCTCTACGACGGGGTTGGCACCGCCATCCTCGCGGCGGCGATCGCCGCGTTCTGCGTGGGGGCGCTGTTCACGCTCCCCCTCGCGATCTGGGGCCTCGCCGCGACGGGCGGCCTGTTTCGTTCAGGGGGCCAGGGCCGGCGCGACACCGAGCGGCGGGGGCTGCTCGCCGCCGGCGTCCTGATCCTCGCGGGTTTCGGTGCGGCGTCCGACGCGAGCACGGCGCGCGGCCGCCGCTACGACGCGGTGCCGCCCGACGGGGGGCTCGAGGCGCTCGCGACGCTGGGCACCTTGCGGCCCAAGAACGCGACCGCACCCGCACCGTCGACCTTCGTGATCGCGCCGATCGCGTGCGAGAAGCCGCCCGCGACGTTCGATGGCGTCACGCTGTTCGTGACGTTCCTCGCCCCGGCCCCCGACGACGTCGCGCCGCGGGCCCTGTGCCTGCAAGATCGCGATTTGGAGCGCACGGTCGCGAAGGCGCGCGCCGAGCTCGAGAGCGGCTGGGATCGCGGCGACGTGACGCTGGACGTCGTCGTCCGCACCCGCGCGATGCCCGACGTCGGCCCGCTGCTCGAGGCGGTGATGGTGCGGCCGGGCCTCGAGGGCGTCTGCGCGGGAGGCACGTGCCTCACGCCGTGGCAGCTCTTCGGCCTCGACACGTTCACCGAGGCGACGAACGTCTCGGCGCTCCAGGCCGAGCTCGGCGTGACGGCGGCGGCGCTCTGGTTTCGGCTCGGGCTCGAGGGCAAGGGCTTCGAAGGCCTCGATGCGCTCGAGACCCAGACGTTCTGGCTCCGTTCGTCGGGGCGCCTCGAGCCGGTGCGCCACCTGAGGACGGGGCCGCGACCGCTCGAAGAACGCGAGGTGCGCCGCTCGATCCAGGAGTCGATCACGTACGTCGCGCAGAACCAGGAGCACGACGGAGCGTTCCGTTACAGCGTCGATCCGTTCTCGGGAGCGGTCTCCAACCAGGGGTTCAGCGTGCCGCGCCAAGCCGGGACGACGCTCGCTCTCTGCGAGGCAGCCTGGCTCGACAAGGCCGCCCGCGCCCCCGCGCAGAAGAGCCTCGTCATGCTGACGGGCCTCGAACAGAAGAACGGCGACCGCGGCGGCATCGTCCACCCCAAGGGCGCCAAGAAGCGCGCGGCCCTGGGCCCGACCGCGCTCACGACGATCTCGCTCCTCGCCTGCCGCAAGGTCCTCGGCGACCGGCACGATGACAGTATCGTTCGCATGACCAACACCCTCCTCGCCATGCAGCGCCCCGACGGGGGCTTCGCCCCCGCGTGGGACCCGCAGACCGGCGCCGTCATGCCGGGCAAGGACCCGCTCTACGCCGCGGGCCAAGCCGTGTTCGCCCTCGTGCTCCTGGAGAAGACCGACCTGCCCAAAGCTCCCGGCCTCGCCGAGGCCATCGATCGCGCGATGGCGTACTACGCTGGCCCCTACTGGGACATCCCCCTCCGCGACTTCTTCTACCTGGAAGAGAACTGGCATTGTCTCGCCGCGCGCGAGGCGCTCACGAGCCACCGCAACGACGCTTACGAGCGGTTCTGCGTGGACTACATGACGATGAAGACGCGGTTCATCCAGCGGCCCGAGAGCGGCATCGACCCCGACCTGGTCGGCTCGTACGCCTTTGGCCACCTGTTCCCGCCGCACCACACCGCGACCTCCGGCTTCGGTGAGGCGCTGGCGGCGGTGATCCACGTCAAGCGCGCGCGCGGCCTCTCGACGACGGAAGACGAGGAGACGATGCGCCTCGTGATGTCGTACCTCTTGCGCCACCAGTGGCGTGACGACAACTGCTCGATGTGCAGCCGGAACGTGCGGGTAGCGGGCGCTTGGAGCGAGCACGCCGCTTCGCCGCTGATCCGGATTGATTTCGTCCAGCACGCCATGGCCGCGCTCCACCACGGCGGCGTGGCGGTGGGGGTCCTGGAGGGGGAATGACATTCGTTCCGAGGGGCGTACCCCAGCACGTGCGAGCGCTCGCCTTCCTGGCCTTCGGCCTCGCGGCCTGCGGCGATCCGGCGGCGCCCCCTGCCCCGTCTGCCGCGTCGCCGGCGAGCGCCGGGGCGTCGGGGCCGGCGGTGGCACCGTCGATCCCGCCTCCGTCGACGCTCCCGGACCGGCCGCTCACCGGCGGCGTCATCGCCCGCCTCGGCGGCACCGAAACGGTCGTCGTGGTCGACGAGGACCACGCCGCGCTGCACCTCACCCCGGACGCCAAGACCGCGGCCGCGCCCGACGCGTTCGTGAAGGTCGAGATGCCCGGCGCGCCCGCGCAGGCGGTGGCGTGGGGCGACACGGTGCTCGTGACCATCCGCGATCCGGGGTTGCTCCTGCGTCTCCGCCTCGAGGGCGCGACGCTGAAAGAGGTCGGGCGCGTCGCCCTGCCCGGCGACGCCTGGGGCCTCGCCGTCACCCGCGACACGAAGCGCGCGGTCGTGACGAGCGCGTGGACCCGCAAGGTCAGCGTGATCGATCTCGAGAAGCTCGCGGTCGCGAGCACCCTCGACGTCGCGCGCGAGCCGCGCGGCGTGACGCTATCGAACGACGGCGACACCGCGTGGGTCTCCCACCTGGTCGGCGCCAAGCTGACCAAGGTCAGCGGCGTCGGCGCGTCGCCGTCGGCGGCGCCCGTTACGCTCGCGGCGAGCCCGCTCAGGGCCCCGTCGGGCAAGGCGCTCGAGGCCGCTCTCGGCTACGCGCTCGCGCTCTCGCCCGACGACAGCCGCCTCTTCGTCGCGCGGCATGCGCTCGGCGCGATGGGCCGTGAGGCCTGGTTCGGAGCGCCCACGGTCGATGTCCTGCGGACAAAGACGGGCGACGGCATCGCCCCCCTCCACCAGGGCAACGCGATGGTCTACCGGTCGGCCGTAGCCAAAGAGCTCGAGACGCCCGACACCAAGGCGAACCTGCCCGCCGATGCGCTCTCGCCGTTCATCCAGCCCCGCGACATCCGCTACCGCGCCACCCACCAGACGCTGCTCGTCGTGGGCGAGGGCGACAACGCCCTCGTCGAGCTCGACGCGCTCGGCCTCGACCCGACCATCGGCGTGCTCCGCACCTACGTGCTCGGCAAGGAGACCGACCCGCACCTCGGCGGCGCCAAGACGTGCGCCGCCCCCAGCGGCGTCGCCCTCTCGCAAGACGAGAACACCGCGTACGTGTTTTGCCGCGCGACCTACGACTTTGCCCGCGTCGATCTCTCGGGCGATCCGTTCGAGGTCCCGAACGCCGAGCTCGTCTTCGTGCGCCTCGGGTCCGACCCCTATGGAGCCGAGGTCGCGACCGGCCGTCGGCTCTTTTACGACGCCACCGACAAGCTCACGAGCGGCGGGCTCGCCTGCGCGGGCTGCCACCCCGAGGGCCGCGACGATGGCTTCGTCTGGCACGAAGCGAGCTTCGACACTCCCGACGGCGGCACGCGCTCGAACTTCGTGGGCAGCTACGAGAACGTGCCCGATCTCGCCAAGACCAAGGGCGTCCCTCGCCGCACCCCGATGCTCGCGGGGCGCGTGAGCGCGAACGGGCCCTACGGCTGGCGGGGCGAGAGCGCGACCATCGCCGAGCGCATCACCGCGGGCATGGGCCTGCACCGTTGGGGCGGCATCCCCCAGCACGCCCCCGAGAACCTCACCGCGCGCGCGAGCTTCATCGCCGCCTTCATCCGCCGCGGCCTCGTCACGCCGCCCAAGCCAGCGCGCACGCTCACCCCCGACGAGGAGCGCGGCAAGGTCGTCTTCGAGAGCAAGGAGGCCTCGTGCACCCTCTGCCACAAGCCCGAGAGCGAGTTTACCGATCGGGTCTCCTATCCCCTCAAGCCCTTGCCTGCGCAGAAGCGCTTCGACGACGAGCCGAAGGCTGCGTTCAAGACACCGTCGCTGCTCTTCCTCGAGGGCCGGGCCCCCTACCTCCACGACGGCAGCGCCCCCAGCCTCGAGCGCCTCGTCGCCGACAATCAGGACCGCATGGGCAAGACTTCGCATCTGTCGGAGCAGGACCGAGCCGCGCTGGTGGCCTACCTGAAGACCCTATGAGCCGGGTGTCGCCGATCGCCATCGCCGCCGTCGTCGCCGCGCTCTCGCCGGGCGTCGCCCACACCGAGCCCGAGCCGCCCTCGAACGCCAAGCCCTTCACCGAGGGGCTCCCCACCGAGGAGTCGAAGAAGCCCACGCCCGACGAATGGCGCGACGCCCCCGTCGTCACCGCGACCCGCACCGGCCCGCGCGCCAAGGGCTGCACCGTCTACCGGGTGCGCGAGTGGATACGCGTCAGCTGCCCCGACTTGGTCACGTCGTCGATCGCCGTCCTGGGCGGCACCGCGACCGGGTACGCGTTCTGGATCGATCCGCAGAGAGAGGGCAAAGACGCGAAGCTCCCCGCCGGCGGCGAGATCCAGTTCCCCGTCCGCAAGGGCGATCGGCGCGTCGTGCAGATGCTCACGTTCGGCCCCGGCTACGAGGGGCCGTTGACGCAGCTGCCCGCCCTCGTCGTGCAGGAGCACTGGCTGGATGACGAGCCGGTGCCAATCATGACGATTCTGTAAGACCGAGAGAATACACAACAGGCGACAGGCGATTGACAATGAACAAGTCGAGCATTCAACCGGGAAGGTTTTCTCTGCGCTTCCAGCCGGCAGGCGGCAGCGCGCCGTTGTCAATCGCCTGTCGCCTGTCGCTTGTTGCGTATTTCTCGCTTCTTCTCCTGGCCTGCGGCGGCTCCACCGAGCCCAGCACCGTTCAGCCCGCCGCGACCGATTCGCCTCCCAAGCCCGCCGAGCCGACTCTCACCGCGTCCCCTCCGCCCACCGCTTCCACCGCCGCTCCGATCGCCTCCACGACCACCTCAGCGGCTCCCGCGGCGCCCCCCGAGTGCCCCGACGGGATGGTCAAGGTGAAGGGCGGCAGCTTCAAGTTCGGTCTCTTGAAGAAGGACGTGACCGTCGGCGATCTGTGTGTCGACAAGACCGAGGTCACCGCCGCGGCCTACGAGGTGTGCGCCAAGGACGGCAAGTGCACCGAGTCGTTCCTCGATTGCGCCGAGGCGAAGACGTACAAGATCCCGGGCAAAGAGAACCACCCGATCGTGTGCGTCGACATGCCGCAGTCGCGCTCGTACTGTGAGTTCGCTCAGAAGCGACTGCCGACCGAAGAAGAGTGGGAGTGGATCGCCCGCGCCGGCGCCGAGGGCCGCAAGTACGCCTACGGCAACGATCCGCCCAAGGACCAGGTCTGCTGGAGCGGGTCGCCCGAGGG
>CALKVR010000738.1 GCA_938004815.1 uncultured Polyangiaceae bacterium
CCGCCGCCCTCTGCCGCGCCGCCGCCACCCGTCGCGCTTGACGACGACGAGGACGCCGACGCGCCGCCCGTCCCCGACGACGAGCTCGCGTTCGTCGAGCCGGTCGACGCGCTGCTCGTCGCGTTGGTCGTGGTGTCACCCGCGCCCGCGCCCGCCGTGGAGGACGAACCGTCGCCGTCGTCCGTGCAGGCCGCGAACGCGGTTGCGGCCACGAGTGCAGTCGACAGTGCTGCTCTCACCGCAGCCCCCGCACCATCTCGCGGAGCTGCGCCACGTGATGCGTCACGACGTCGGGGGGGGTGCCCCAGCTCGCGGCCTTGCGCCCGAGCGCCTCGACCACCTCACCCACGTGCTCGACCGTCGGCGCGTCGAAATTGCCCCCGACCTCGTGGAACACGGCGCGCACGGCGCCGACCACGGTGCTCCGGACCTTCTCGTCGTCGGACGCGAGCCCGGCCGCGTCACGCGAGCGAGCGAACGTCTCTCGCTGGGCGTGGAAGAAGCAATCGAAGAACAGGTCGCCAGCAGAACTACACCCGCTTCGGCGAGGTGGAGGACCAGGTCGCGAGCGCCGGCCGGCGTCAGACCGAGCAGCCGGGTCCGCGGGGGCCTCCACATGGCGAACTGAGATTTGTCCCGCACGACCGGAGCGTACGCCAACGGCAAGCGTCGGTCTCGGTCATCGATCTCTTGACGCAGCTCGTTTCATAATCTATGCAATCAATGCACGAGTCATGAAACTACGAGATCAGCAGCTCGCCCTGACGCGCACGACGATCCTCGACGCGCTCGCGGCCGAGATCACCGAGAACGGCCTCGTCGATTTGTCGATCCAGGCGGTGGCCGATCGCGCAGGGGTGACGCACCGAACGGTCTACAACCACTTCCCCACGCGGCAGGCGCTCAACGACGCCTTCGCCGAGCACGTCGAGGCGCTGCTCGCCACGCAAGCGCTCGAGCCCGTGAACACGAGCGTCGACGACTGGCCACAGGTCGCGATCGACTCGCAGGCGATTTTCAGCCTGCGACCAGAGCACCTCCGGGCGTACGCGATGTTGACGATCGCCACGGGGGCGCCCGCGAGCGTGTTTCGCAACCGCTCCAAGCGAATGGCGAAGGCCCTCCAGGGCGAGCTCGGGCTCGATCCGGCGACGGCGAGGCTCGTGGTCTCGGCGATCCGAATGTTCATGTCGTCGGCGGGCTGGTTCCTCATGAGCGCACACCACGGTCTCTCGAGCGCCGAGATCGGCCGCGTCAGCGCGTGGGCCATCAGAACCCTGATCGACACGGCCCGGAGCGGGGACGTTCCGATGCCGACCAACAAGGAGGTGAAACATGGGTGAGGCAGTCGCAATGACGAGCAAGCACGTTCCCTCGGTCGCCGTCCGTCTCGACGACGCTGTCGATCCGACGCGCTGCGGTCACAAGGCCGCGACGCTCGCCGAGCTGCGCAAGCGCGGCCACAACGTACCTGACGGCTTCGTGATCCCCGTCGGGGTAGCGTACGATCGTGACGCGCTGCAGGCGCCGCTCGCAGCGGTAGGTGCGGGACCGTACGCGGTGCGTTCGTCGGGCGTCGCCGAGGACCTCGCCCATGCGTCGTTCGCCGGGCAGTACGAGAGCGTGCTCGGCGTGGCGTCGCTCGATGAGGTGATCAGCGCTGCGGGGCGTGTGCTCGCGTCTGGCACCTCGGCGCGTGCAACCGCCTACCGCCGCGAGCATGGGGCGAGCCACAGCCCGCTCGCGGTGCTCGTCCAGCGCCAAGTCACCGCCGACACCGCCGGTGTGATGTTCACGAAGAACCCGGTCACGGGCGATGACGAGTGCGTCGTCGAAGCGGTGCGCGGGCTTGGCGACAAGCTCGCCGACGGCAGCGCCACCGCCGAGCGCTGGATCCTGCGCGGGCCCACGCTCGAGGCCCCGGCGACACCGAACGTGCTCGACGCGGCGCTGGCGAGGCGTCTCGTCGACCTCGGTTCGCGGATCGAGCGCGAGCGCGGCGAGCCCCAAGACATCGAATGGGCGGTCGTGGGCGACGAGATCTTCGTGCTGCAGGCCCGCCCGATCACGAACCTCCCTCGCCCGCCGGCGATCACGATCCCGGCCGGCCGCTGGACGAAGGACACCGGGCACTTCACGGGGCCCGTCACGCCCGCCTCCGCGACGATCCTGCTGCCCGCCTACGAGAAGGCAATGGAGGCCGCGCTCGCGGACTTCGGCATCCCGATGAAGACCATCCATCAGCGCTCTTTCGGCGGCGAGGTCTACACGCAGGACATCGATCTCGACGGCAAGCATCATCCGGGCGCGCCCCCGCCGTGGTGGCTCCTCGGTCTCTTGGTTCGGGTGCTGCCGTCGCTGCGACGAACGATGCGCGCAGCAGACGCGGCGATCGCCAAGCTCACCGAGTACCCTCGCCGGTGGGATTCGGAGTGGCGTGTAGCCTGCGCGGCCCGCATCGATGCGGCGCGCGCGGTCGAGCTCGCGGCGCTGTCGGACGCGGAGCTGCAACGACACCTCGACGAACTGTGCGACGATCTCCTCGTCTCGCACGCGACCATCCACTTCCAGCTCACGATCCCCGGAATCGTCTCTCTGTACGAGCTCAAGGTTTGCACCGAGCAGCTCCTGGGCTGGGACCTCGCGAAGACGATGAACCTGTTCGCAGGTCTGTCATCGGCGACGATCGCCGCGACACGTGAGCTGGAGGCTGTGGCGCGCGAGTTGACCGACGAGGTGATCGACGATGGGCTCGCCGCCGTCCTCGCCTCACCGGCCGGGGTGGCGATGCAGCGGTGGCTCGACCATTGGGGGCTGCGCACCGTGGACGTCGATCCGGGCACGGCGATGCTCGCCGAGCGAGAGCCGCTCATCCTGTCGCTCCTCCGCGAAGCTCGGAAGCAGAAGCTCCATGTCGCGAGCGGCGAGCGCCCCGAGCGCCGAGCCGCTCTCGCCGAGGCGCATCGCACACTCACGGGGGCCGACCGCGATCGCTTCGACGCCGCGCTCGCGTTCGCCGAGCCGGCCTACACGGTTCGCGACGACAACGTCATCTACACCGAGCATCTGCCGAACGGGTTGATCCGGCGCGCATCGCTCGAGATCGGCCGCCGCCTCGTAGAGCGTGGTGTCATCCGGAGCGCGGCCGACATCGGCTACCTCGAGCGCGTCGAGCTCGCGGCGGCGCTCGCCGGGACGCTGTCCGGCGAACGTGCGGGCGATCGCATCGAGCGACGCAAGGCCGAGGAAGCCTGGGTGCGTGCGCATCCGGGGCCGGCCATGCACGGTCCACCGCTCACCGGCGACCCCGAGCTGCGCGGGCTTCCCGCCGCGTGCAAGCGCATGATGGCCGCCGCGCTCTGGGCCATGCACGAGGAGCTGGGGCCGCCAGCCGCAAAAGCCGACGACGGCGGCGTGCGCGGGGTCGCGGTATCGCCGGGTCGATACACGGGGCCGGTGCGCGTGGTCCGCACAGAGGCCGAGCTGGCTCAGGTGCAGCCGGGCGATGTGCTCGTCTGCCCAACGACGCATTCGAGCTGGACGGTCGCGTTCAGCAAGGTCGGCGCGCTCGTCACCGACGGCGGAAGCATCCTCAGCCACCCCGCGATCATCGCGCGCGAGCACGCGATCCCTGCGGTGATGGGCACCACGACCGCGACCACTCTGCTGCGCACCGGCGACATCGTCACCGTCGACGGCAACACCGGTCGCGTCGAGCGCGGGTGATCGGGGACGGCCCGTTCGACACGCCGAAGCGCCTCGTTGCGGAGGATGGTTCGAGCGAGTTGCGTTGGTGGACCTGGCCGGGATCGAACCGGCGACCTCTAGAGTGCGATTCTAGCGCTCTCCCAGCTGAGCTACAGGCCCGTGAGGGAAGGCGTTTCTACCCCTGTCCCCCGGTGCGTCAAGCAATTTCAGTCCAGCGACGGGACGGCACGCCGCGCCCTGACCGGCGCCCCACGAGAGTGCTAGTTTGCGGCCGCCATGTCGACCGACGGCGCCCCGAAGAGCGACTTCATCCGGCAGATCGTAGCCGACGACCGCGCGTTCCCCCCCGAGCCGAACGGCTTCTTGCACGTGGGCCACGCCAAGAGCATCTGCCTGAACTTCGGCATCGCGACCGAGAACGGCGCCCGCTGCTTCTTGCGGTTCGACGACACGAACCCGGCGACCGAAGACGACCTCTTCATCCGGTCGATCCAAGAAGACGTACGCTGGCTCGGCTTCGACTGGGGTGACGACCTGCGGTTCGCGTCCGACTACTTCGAGCAGATCTACGCGTACACCGAGGCGCTCATCGAAAAGGGCATGGCCTACGTCTGCGATCTCGACGCCGACCAGATCCGCGAGCACCGCGGCGTGCCCGGCAAGCCCGGCATCGACAGCCCGTGGCGCGGCCGTTCGCCGGCCGAGAACCTCGATCTGTTTCGGCGCATGCGCGCGCGCGAGTTCCCCGACGGCTCGCGCACGCTGCGCGCCAAGATCGACATGGCGTCCCCCAACTTCAACCTGCGCGACCCCGTGCTCTACCGCATCAAGAGCGAGCCTCACCCCAAGACGGGCGACAAATGGTGCATCTATCCGATGTACGACTACGCCCACGCGCTCTCCGACGCGATCGAGGGCACCACCCACTCGATTTGCACGCTCGAGTTCGAGGACCACCGCCCCCTCTACGACTGGTGCATCGCCGCCATCGGCGCCACCGACCCGCCGCAGCAGATCGAGTTCGCACGGGGCGAGGTCACCTACCTGGTGACCAGCAAGCGCAAGCTGAAAGAGCTGGTCGAAACCAAGGTCGTCGACGGCTGGGACGATCCGCGCATGCCGACCCTCGCCGGGATGCGTCGGCGCGGGCTGCCCGCGTCTTCGCTGCGCGAGTTCTGGGAGCGCATCGGCGTCGCCAAGAACGCGCAGACGGTCGAGATCGAGCTCCTCGAGCACCACGTGCGCGAGACCCTCGACAAGACGGCGCCCCGGGCGATGGTCGTCGTCGACCCGATCAAGGTGACGATCGAGGACTGGCCCGAAGGCCAGGTGACCTGGGTCGAAGCGCCGCGGCACCCCGCCGACGCGGCGATGGGCACGCGCAAGATCCCCATCACCCGAGACGTCTTCATCGATCGCGCCGACTTCATGATGGACCCGCCCAAGAAGTTCTTTCGCCTGGGCCCGGGCCGCGAGGTCCGCCTGCGCTTCGGGCCGATCGTGAAGTGCGAGCGCGTCGTCACCGACGCAGCCGGCGCACCGGTCGAGATCGTCTGCACCCACGATCCGAAGAGCCTCGATCCGACCGCCGAGCAGCGAAAGGTCAAGGGCGTCATCCACTGGGTTTCGAGGGAGCACGCCGTTGCGGTGGAGGCGCGCCTCTACGACCGCCTGTTCTCGACGCCCGACCCGGCCGACGTGCCCGAGGGCGAGGACTGGCGAAAGAACATCAACCCGAAGTCGCTCGAGGTCGCCGCGAGCGCGGCCGGCGAGCCGTCTCTCCGCGAGGCGCGGCCGGGCGACCGCTTTCAGCTCGAGCGGGTCGGGTACTTCGTCGTCGACAGCGGGTCTGCCGATGACAAACTCGTCATGAACCGCACCGTCGGGCTACGCGATTCGTGGGCCAAGGCCCAGGCCAAAGACGACTGAAATACCCGCGCCGCGTCGGGCCCCCGCGCTTGCACTTCGCGTGCATTTCGAGCCGCTGACGGATCGCGCGTGGTGGTGCAGGCGCGAACCAGGTGGAGGCGCGACCCAGGTTTTCATCGCGCAAAAGCGGAGTCGCACCACCAACATCATCGGAATTTTGCAGGGTGCGACATGGTGCGCACGCCGCTGGCAGAGAGCTTGCTGTGGCAGCTCGGCATGAAAGCCCTCCCGCTCTCTTCGCTGCTGTCGCTCACGCTCCTCTGCGTCGCGGCCTGCGCGCCCGACACCGGCACCTCCGGCGGCAGCGGCGGCGACGACGACGGCAACTCGACCGGCAACGGCAGCGGCTCGAAGGGCTCGGGCGAGAGCGCCGGCAACGGCTTCGAGAGCGGGAACTCGAGCGCGAGCGGGCTCAACGAGTGCGCGAGCGACTCGATCGAGGCCGAGCTCGCGCCGCTGACGATGTACATCACCTTCGACAAGTCGGGGTCGATGGACAACAACAACAAATGGGAGGACGCCACCAACGCCCTCAAGGCGTTTTTCGCCGATCCCGCCGCCGCAGACCTCGAGGTCGCTCTCCGCTTTTTTCCGCAGGGCAGCTGCAGCGAGAGCCAATGCGACGTCGGCGCCTGCGCCACGCCGCAGGTCGGCGTCGGCACCCTGACCGCCGACCCCGCGCCTGCCGACACCCAGGAGCAAGCGCTCGTCAACGCGATCAACAGCACGAGCCCGGGC
>CALKVR010000739.1 GCA_938004815.1 uncultured Polyangiaceae bacterium
ACTTCCCTGTTGTTCGCCCAGAACGGTGCCGGGCTCATGAGCTTCTCTTCGACGAGGGCGTGCTGGATGAAGATCTCGCGGGCGATGGCGGGCTCGATGGGCCCGTAGTGGATCCGCCTGCGCGATACGATCTCGAGTCCGAAGAGCGTGACCCTTTCGTACGCGTAAATTTGGGCGTTTTTCTCGTCGTAGTGGGGCTCGGAGTACTGGCGCTTGATGAGGTGGGCGGCGGCGCGCTCGATCCACTCGGGCTGCACCTTGGCGACGTCGTGGGCGTAGAGGCGGGTCGTCTGCAGGAGTTCGCCGCACATGACGTGCCCCGGGCCCTTGCGGAAGAGCCCAGAGCCCGGGAAGATGGAGAACTTGACGCTGCGGCAGCCGTCGTAACCGCCCTTGTCGTTCTTGACGCCGACGTTGCAGAGAAGCCCCGCAAGGAGGGCGCGGTGGATATGTTCCTTGGGTGCTTCGCGGTCCTCGGCCTTGATGCCCAGCGAATCGGCGAGGCGTGAGAGCTGGTCGTGCGTGCTGATCCACTCCCGCATCTTGAGGAACGAGACGAAGCGGTCTCGGCACCAGCGGCGGACGCGCCCGCCCGTGCCGGTGTCGGCCTGGGCGTGGTACGCCCGCCAGAGGTTAAGCAGGGCGATGAAATCACTCTCGGGGTCGTCGAACTCGGCGTGGGCGGCGTCGGCCTTGTCGGCGGCCTCCATCGGGCGCTCGCGCGGGTCCTCGACGGACAGCGCCGCCGCGATCACCAGCACTTCCCGCACGCAGTGCTCGTCGACGCTCGCGAGGATCATGCGTCCGATCCGCGGGTCGACGGGGAGCTTGGCGAGCTTCTGCCCGGTGGGGGTGAGGTTGCCGTCGTCGTCGATGGCGCCCAGTTCAAGGAGCGTGTCGTACCCGTCGCGGACGAGTCGGCCGTCGGGCGGGTCGATGAAGGGGAAGTCCTCGACGCGTCCGAGGCGGAGCGCCTTCATCTGAAGGATGACGCTGGCGAGGTTGGTGCGGAGGATTTCCGGGTCGGTGAACTCCGGGCGGGCGAGAAAGTCCTCCTGGGCGTAGAGGCGGATGGCGATGCCCGGCCCGAGTCGGCCGCAGCGTCCGCTGCGCTGGTTGGCGGATGCCTTGCTGATGGGCTCGATGGGCAGACGACCGACCTTGGTCGCGGGGTTGTAGCGGGCGATGCGAGCAAGCCCCGCGTCCACGACCGAGCGGATCCCGGGAACGGTCAGACTCGTCTCGGCGATGTTGGTCGAGAGGACGACGCGTCGGCCCTTGGCGGGCTCGAAGATCTTCTGCTGTTCGCGGGCCGAGAGCTTCGCGTAGAGCGGCACGATCTCGACCCCGCGCGGAAAGTGGTCGCGCAAGTGGTCGGCCGCCTCGCGGATCTCCCGCTCGCCGGGAAGGAAACAAAGGATGTCGCCCGGGCCTTCCTTCGCCAGTTCGTCGACCGCGAGCACCAGCCCTTCCTCGATGCGAAGATCATCCTCGCGGCGTTCGTCCTCCTCGGCCTCTCGCGAGAGCGGGCGGTACCGCAGTTCGACGGGGTAGGTACGTCCGGAGACCTCGATGATGGGCGCGTTGTTGAAGTGCTTGCTGAGACGCTTGGGGTCGATCGTCGCCGAAGTGATGACGATCTTGAGGTCGGGACGCTTGGGAAGCAGTTGCTTGAGATAGCCCAGCAGGAAGTCGATGTTGAGCGAGCGCTCGTGCGCCTCGTCGATGATGATGGTGTCGTAGTGGGCGAGGGGTCGATCGTGCTGGGTCTCGGTCAGGAGAATTCCGTCGGTCATCAGCTTGATGACGGTCTCCGGGCTTGTCTTGTCGCCGAAACGGATCTTGTACCCCACCTCGCGGCCGAGCGGCACGCCGAGCTCGTCCGCGATGCGCTGGGCGACGGATCGGGCGGCGAGCCGTCGGGGCTGCGTGTGTCCGATGACGCCGGAACGCCCACGTCCCGCGTCGAGGCAGATCTTGGGGAGCTGCGTGGTTTTGCCGCTGCCCGTTTCGCCGCAGACGACGACGACCTGATGGTCCCGGATCGCGGCGATGATCTCCTCGCGTCGCTGGCTGACGGGTAGTTCGGGGGTGTAGGTGGGGCGTGGGAGCGAGTTCTCGCGGCGTGTGGCTCGATCGATGCAAGTGTTGATCCAGGAGCGCAGATCGTCGACCGCTTCCTTGGGCGGGCGATCCTTGCCGCCGCTGCGGTCGATGCGGGCGCGCCACTCCCGGAGCCGCCGCGCGATGCGGTAGCGGTCGGTCGTGAGGCAGGCGCGAGCCTGTTCGGCGAGTTCTCGCAGCAGATCGTCCACGGGCGGAGGGTAGTCTTGGAGCCCGGACGGCCGTTCACGTTACTTGTTCTGGAAGCTCTTGTCCGGGTAGGCGGGACGCTGGATCGGCGGGATGGGCTTCTCGGCGATGAGCTTCTGGAGATGCTCGACGGCGGCCTTGAGCTGGGCGTCCTCGCCGCGGAAGGTGGCGTGGGGCGGGTTGTCAACGACGATGTCGGGCTCGACGCCGCGACCTTCGATGAGCCAATCGCC
>CALKVR010000740.1 GCA_938004815.1 uncultured Polyangiaceae bacterium
GTACAAGTCGGCGCGCGAGACGCAGCGAAAGAACGTGGAGAGGATCGTCAGCGCCTCTTCTCGGCAGGCCTTGGCGTCGTTCGTGAACACGAACTCGGGCGCCCGCTTCATGCTGCCCGTGTAGGGCTTCTTCTCGACGTAGCAGCTGCTCTGATGAAAGAGGTCGGTAGCGGCGACGACCAGCGCGCCCGCGCTCGTTCCGGAGAGGAGCTCGATCTGGATCTTGCCGCCCGAGCGCCTGCGGCACTCGTCGTCGCCCAGGCACTTGTTTGCGACCGAGAGGATCCGCCAGACCGCGCCCGCGCTGTAGATGCCGGTCGAGGCGCCGCCCTTGACGACCAACCCGTTCACGAGCCGCGTCCGCTCGCGCGTCCACTTGCGGTTCGCGATGTACGCGCCGTTCTCGTGGAGCGCCTGGCAGACGCCCGCCTTCAGCGAGCCGGGCGTGACCAGCCCCTCGTCGACCACCCGCGAGAGGCCGTCGATCGACTCGTCGATCCCCGCCAAGAAGGTGGCGACGTCGAGCACGTGCTCGGCCGCCTTCGTGGGCGGAGAGCCATCTCCGGGCGACGTGCACACCCTGTCGGGCACGCTCGCCGGGCGCTTCTCGCGCGTGACGGCGAGCAGATCGCGGCCGAGCTCGTAGCACGCCCCCGACGCACCGCGCGTTCCGTCCGGAACGAGCTCGCCGCACGGGTCGACCTCCGATGGCGTAGGCTCGCCGCCGCCGGCCCCGCCTGGAGGGGCAGACTGCGCGGCCTGGCCCTCGAGGAGCTCGTCGATCGGCGAGCCGTCCTGCCTCCGCTCGGCGCGCTGCTTCGCGCGGCACTTCACGCACTCGACGAGGTGGTCGAGCTGCGAGCAGCCGGCTTCGTACCACTCGGCCGCGAGCGAGCCCGCCCCCTGGTCGAAGTAGGCGCCCATCGTCGCTTCACGCACGATACGAAACGACGTCTCGTACCCGAGCTCGGCCGCGTCGATGCCCGGGTCGGGCAGGCTGTCGAGCACGCCCCCGTTGAACGAGTCGACGAGGACGGAGCTGCTGCAGGCGAGCGGCGCGACGAGGGCGGCCGTCGAGGCGGCGAGGACGAGTCGGCGACGTTTCACGCGGGCGCGATGCTAGTCGGCGCGCGCGAGACGGGCGAAGTCTTGGCAGGTTGCCGAGACCGAGCGCGCCCTCTCGCTCGGAACGTCGCCCCATGGTTTCACCCCCCCCGGCCCCCCTCACGAGGTGAGGGGGGAGTCGGCTTTTTTGCCGAGCGCCACGAAGAACACTTCGATGCTGTTCTTGCGAACGGTCTCGGGGCGGAGGGTGCGGACCTCGGCGTAGCGCTCGCGCAGGGCGGCGCGGGCCTTTTCGTAGTCGGGGCTCATGAAGATCTTGGCGACGAAGCTCGAGCCCGGCTTGCCGTGCGCACGGGCGACGTCGAGCGCGCGCATGACGAGCTCGTAGCTGCGAAACTGATCGGCGTCGCGGTTGCCGCTCGTGCGCGGCGCCATGTCGGAGAGCACGACGTCGAAGGGGCCGTGCTCGGCGAACACCTCGGCTGCCACGTCGAACGCGTCGCCCTGCAGGAACGTGGCGTTCGGGCCGAGCGTCACCCCGAGCGGGTCGAGATCGATCGCGAGGAGCCTGCCGTTTCGGCCGAGGACCTGCGACACGTAGAGCGACCACGAGCCGGGCGCCGCGCCCAGATCGAGCACGCGCTGCCCGGGCTTGAGCAGCCGGGTGCGCTTGTCGATCTCTTCGAGCTTGAAAACACTGCGCGCCGGGAAGCCCTTTTGCTTCGCGGCGCGCGTGTGGATATCCGGGCGCTTGTAGGGGTTCTTTTTCCCGCTCACGCGCGCCCGTCAGGCCGAGATCAGGCCTTGCCCTTGGTGTGCTTGGCCTTGGGGGCGGAGCCCGGCTTGCCGGCGTCCTTCTTCTTGACCGCGCCGCGCACGACCACGACGCAGTTCGTGCCGCCCGGGATGCCGCCCTCGACGAGGATGATGTCGTCCTCGGGGATCAGCTTGGCGATCTTGAGGTTCAGGGTGGTGATCATCTCGTTGCCGTAGTGGCCGGGCATTTTCACGCCGGGCAGAGTGCGGCCGGGGGTCATGTTGGTACCGATCGAGCCGCCGTGGCGGAAATACTCGTGGGTGCCGTGGCTCGAGACGAAGCCGGCGAAGCTCCAGCGCTTCATGACGCCGGTGAAGCCGCGGCCGCGGGTCTTGCCCTGGGCGTCGACGAACTGACCGACCTCGAACACCTTGTCGACGGCGATCTTCTCGCCGACCTCGTACTTCGCGATCTCTTCGGCCGAGAGGCGCATCTCGCGGATGACGCGCTTGGCGGGCTGGCCCGTCTTCTTGAAGTAGCCGGCGAGGGGCTTGTTGGTGTGCTTCTCCTTGCGCTCGCCGAGGCCGACGACGAGGGCGTCGTAGCCGTCCTTTTCCTTGGTGCGCTTGTCGATCACCACGCAGCCCGCCTGCACGACGGTGCATCGCTTGACCTCGCCCTTCTCGTCGAAGAACTGGGTCATTCCGATCTTCTTGCCCACGAT
>CALKVR010000741.1 GCA_938004815.1 uncultured Polyangiaceae bacterium
AGCGTGGCGCGCCGTATCGACGCGCTCCACAACCACGGCGACGTGCTCGCGCTGACGGGTCGCATCGACGACGCTCTCGCCAACTTTCGCGAGATGCTGACGCTCGCCTACCGCCTCGACATGCGGTCCAAGGGCGGCGCCGCGCACAACCGCATCGGCCGGCTCTACCGCGACACCGGCGCGCTCGAAGAGGCGGGCAAGCACCTCGACGCTGCGATGGCCCTCTTCTCCGCGAGCGGCGACGATCGCGGCGTGGCCTCGACGATCGACGACCTCGGCAAGCTCTCGTGGCTGAAAGGCGACTACCAGGCCGCCGAGAAGCAGCTCCGCGACGGTCTCGCGCGGCGGCGACGCCTCGGCGATCGCCGCAGCATCGCGCTCTCGCTCAACAACCTCGGCATCGTCCTGCAAGAGACGGGTGAGTTCGGTCAGGCCATCGAAGCATGGGAGCAGGCCCTGGGTATCCGCCGCGACATCGGCGACCTCGTGGGCGTCGTGGCAACGCTCAACAACCTGGGCACGCTCGCGCTCGACAGGGGCGAGATGGGCTCTGCCATGCCCCTCCTCGAACAGGCCCTCGACGTCGCCAAGCAGATCGGTGACCGCAACCGCATCGCGCTCGTGATGGTCAACCTGGGCGACGCGCTCCATCGTTCGGGCGAGCCCGACAAGGCCATCGCGCTGTTGAAGCAGGCCGAAGAGCAGTTCGACGAGCTCGGCGACGAGCTCGGCCTCGCCGAGGCGCTCCGCGCCATGGGCGAGGCGCACCTCGCGCGGGGCGATCTCACCAAGGCCCGCGAGTGCATCGGGCGGTGCGTCGACATCTTCGCCACCGTGCGGAGCCGCGTGCAGCTGGGGATAGCCCTGCGCACCCTCGGCGAGATCACGGCCGCGGGCGGGTGGGGCCCGAGCCACACCAAGAGCGCGCGCGAGTACTACGCGCGCAGCGTGGCGATCTTCGAGCAGACGGGCAACGAGATGGAGCTCGCGAAGACGTACGTCGCGTTCGCGCGGTTCCTCCGATCGAACGACGAGTACAAGAACGACCCGGCCGCGCAGGCCGACGCCGAGCGCATGGCCACTGCATCGAGCTCGATCTACGAGCGGCTCCGCGGCCGCCGTGACGCCAAGCCTCGCCAGCCGTCTCTGCCGCCGGCCGACCCCGAGTGAGCCGCGGCCCGCGGGGCCGCGCAGTATAGCAAAAAAGCGCCGGCCGAGCGGCTTTCGAGCACACCACGGGCTCAGGTTGTCGCCGCGGTGACGGTCTCGCGACGATCATGCGGAATAGGCCTTCCGGGACACCGCTCCTGGGGTTGTACGATCCGAGCCTGGTGTCTCGGACCCTCGCAGGAAGGCTGGCTCCATGAACATTGCGATCACGTTCCGGCACATGGATGGCTCGGAGGCGATGAAGGGCTACGCGAGTGAGAAGATCTCCAAATTGCAGAAGTACCTCCGACAAGCCATGACGGCGCAGGTCACCCTCTCGGTAGAGGGGCTCGACCACATCGCCGACGTCCGGATTCAAGCGGGATCAGGGAATTTTCACGCGAACGAGCGAAACCGCGACATGTACGCGTCGATCGATCTGGTGCTCGACAAGCTCGAGCGACAAATCCGCAGCGAAAAAGGAGCCAACGTCGCCAAGAAGCACGGCGCGATGAGCGCAGGTGAGTTCGCAGCGCGCGAGTCTCAGCGCGGCGAGCGCGAGTCTCAGCGCGGCGAGCGCGAGTAACCTTCGTCGCGACCGGCTATGTCAGCGTGCTCGGCGGGGTGGCCGCCGTGGATTCACCCCCCAACCCCCCTCACGAAGTGAGGGGGGCGAAGGGGGGAGAAATGATGGGGCATCACGCTTCGAGCACGCCCACGTCATTGGTGTAAGGTACACCGCTCCGCTTCGCCATGCAGGTCGTCGACATCCTCAGCCCCGGACGCGTCGCGGTCGCCCGCGACAAGAAGCAAGTATCGTCGAAGGCAGACGTCCTTCGGCTGCTCTCCGAGCTGCTCGCCAAGGGCGAGTCTCGCCTCGACGCCGAGACGGTCGAGCAGCTCCTGGTGAAGCGTGAAGATCAACAGTCGACCGGCGTCGGCGGCGGGGTCGCGATCCCGCACGCCGCCGTCGAGGACCTCGATCGAATCCTCGGGGCCGTGCTCCTCTGCCCGGACCCGGTCGGCTTCGACGCGGTCGATGGTTTGCCCGTCTCGATCTTCTTCGCAGTCATCGGGCCGCGCCGCGCCGTGGGCGAGCACCTCAAGACGCTCGCCCGGGTCTCGCGCCTTTTGCGCGACGACGCCTTCCGCGCCCGTCTCGTCGGCGCCTCCGACGGCGCGGCTGCGTTCGCCCTAATCGCGTCGGAGGAGGGGCGGCCGCCGTGAGCGACGACGACCCTCCGTCGAGAGCGACGCCGTCGAGCTCCCGAGGCGCGGTGCCGGGCTCCGCGGCCGGCGTCGAGTGGTCCGACGACGAGACGTTCGCGGGCGTCGTCGGTCCCGAGGTCGTGCGAGCGCGGCCCACCGTCACGGCGCGGGGCCTCCTTGGCGAGCAGGCGCTCGATCTGCACCTGGCGCTCTTGGCCGGGCATGGGGGCCTCGACCGCGCCATCGCCCACACCCGCATCCAGAAGTCGGGCCTCGCGCTCGCGGGGCACTTTCACGGCATCGTCCCCTCGCGCATCCAGATCCTGGGCCAGACCGAGCAGTCGTTCCTCGACACGCTCCCGGGGCCGCTCCGCGCCGAGAAGCTGCGCGCGTTCTTCGGGCTCTCGCTCTCGTGCGCCGTGCTGACCGGCAACCTCGGCGTCGCGTCGCGTGAGGTGATCGCGGCGGCCGAGCAGAGCGGCACCCCGCTCGTCCACTCGACCGAGCGCTCGAGCGTGACCATCACCCGCCTCCACGCGCTGCTCGACGAGCGGTTGGCCCCGCGGCAGCGCCTCCACGGCGTCTTGATCGACGTGTTCGGCGTCGGCCTGCTCCTGATGGGGCCGAGCGGCGTGGGCAAGAGCGAGTGCGCGCTCGACCTCGTCATGCGCGGCCACCGCCTCGTCGCTGACGACGTGGTCGAGTGCGACTACCGGCCGCCGGGGATGATCTTCGGGCAGCCGGCCAAGCTGCTGCGTCACCACCTGGAGGTTCGCGGCCTCGGCATCCTGAACATCAAGGATCTGTTCGGCGTGACCGCGATCCGCGAGCGCAAGCGCATCGACGTCGTGGTTCGCCTCGTCGAAGAGGCGTCGCGCGATCTCGAGGTCGATCGCTTGGGCCTCGAAGAGCGCTTCCACGACATCCTCGGCGTGTCGATCCCCGAGCTCGTGGTCCCGGTGCGCCCTGGCCGCGACATGGCGTCGATCCTCGAGGTCGCGGCGCGCAACGAGCTCCTCAAGAACGCCGGACATCACGCGGCGCGCGAGCTGTTCGGCGTGATCGAGAAGCAGATCCGCGACGTCGAGATCCGCCGCGCGGACGAGAGCGCGATGCCGCCCCCGGTGAGCCCGCGGAGGTCGCGGTGAGCCCCTCGCCCAACGCGAGCCCCGTGACCAACGTGGTCGTGGTGACCGGGCTGTCGGGCGCGGGTAAGTCGACCGCCATCGCTGCGCTCGAGGACCTCGGCTACCACGCCATCGAGAACTTGCCGCCCCCGGTCATCGAGCACGCGATCGCGGCGTGCGAGAGCGCGGGCGTTCGCGAGATCGCCCTCGGCCTCGGCGCCGGGGTCGGCGACCTCTTGGCCGGCGCGGCCGAGGTCGTCTCGGGCCTCGCCAGGGCCGGCAAGAACGACGGCGGCCCGGTCCGGCGGCTCACGGTCGTGTTCCTCGACGCGTCCGACGAGGCGGTCTTGCGTCGCTACAGCGAGACGCGGCGGCCGCACCCGGCGATGACCTCGCGGTCCGATGGCGAGCACGCCGAAGTTCTCGACGGGATCGCCCTCGAGCGCGAGCGGTTGGCGCCGCTCCGCGCGCTCGCGTCGGTCGTCATCGACACGAGCAGCCTGCGCGTCCACGATCTGCGGCGGCGCGTGCTCGGTGTCTTCAAGCCCGAGACGATCGCGGCGCTCCGCATGAGCGTGCGGTTCTTGTCGTTCGGGTTCAAGTACGGCCTGCCGAGCGACGCCGACCTCGTGCTCGACGTTCGGTTCCTCGACAACCCGCACTTCGTCGACGAGCTCCGCCCGCTCACGGGCGAAGACTCGCGCGTCCGTGACTACGTGCTCGGCGCCGAGCCCGCCAAGCAGTTCCTCGAGCTCGCGACGCCGCTCCTCCACTTTTTGCTGCCGCGCTACGAGGCCGAGGGCAAGGCCTACCTCACGGTGGCGATCGGGTGCACCGGGGGCCAGCATCGGTCGGTCTCGATCGCCATTGCGCTCGCCGACGCTCTGTTCAAAAAGGGCCACCAGGGGATACGGGTGGTCCACCGTGACGCGCGCCAGAACGCGCGCGCCGCGCAGGGGACGGCGTCGCACGGAGGGGGCCGATGACAGAGGGGCGGGAGGTGGCGGAGGGGGCGTTCGAGATCATCAACGAGCGCGGGCTGCACGCCCGGGCCGCGACCAAGCTGGTCCAGGCCGCGAGCCGCTTCGCCTGTGAGGTGACGCTGTTCGGCCCCGAGGCCGACGGCGTCAACGGCAAGAGCGTGATGGGGGTGCTCCTCCTCTGCGGCGCCAAGGGCACGACGATCCGCGTGCGCGCCGAGGGGCCCGGCGCGCAGGTGTGCGTGGGCGCGATCGGGTCGCTCATCGCCGAGCGGTTCGGAGAGGCCGAATGACGACGCACGTGCAGGAGATCCTGCACGGCATCCCCGGCTCGCCCGGCGTGGCGATCGGGCGCGCCATCGTGATCGGCAACCCCCGCCATCAGGTTCCGCGCCGGCCCGCTCTGCCCGACAGCCACCCCGCCGAGCTCGCGCGCTTCAAGCGCGCCTCCGAGCGCGCCCGGACCCAGCTCAAGGGCATCGCCACGAACCTCGGCGCCGTGTCGGCGGCGCACTCCGTCATCGAGGCGTACGCCATGATGGTCGAGGACCCGATGCTCGCCCAGGAGGTCGAGCGCCTCATCCGCGGCGAGAACAAGTGCGCCGAGTGGGCCGTCTCGCTCGCGGTCGACACCATCTCGGCCCAGCTGGCGCGCGCCAACGACCCCTACCTGCGCGAGCGCAGCCGCGACATCGAGTTCGTCGGCGAGCACCTGCTGCGCGGCTTTGCCAGCCAGTCGGCCGGGTATCCGCAGATACCTCGCGGCGAGATCATCCTCTTTGCGCGAGACCTCTCGCCCGCCGACACCGCGAGCATCGTCAGCGGCGGCTCCGAGGTCTCGGGCGCGCCCATCATCCCCGGCTCGACGGTGGTGGCGTTCGTCACCGAGGGCGGCACGCGCACGAGCCACACGTCGATCACGGCGCGCGCGCTCAAGCTACCGGCCGTGGTCGGTGTCAGCGACGTCTTCGATTCGATCATGACCGGCGACCTCGTGGTGGTGGACGGCTTGCGGGGGATGGTCACGATCCACCCCGACGAGGCCGCGCTCCTCGACGCCCGCGGCCGGCACGAGCGGTACTCGGCCCTGCGCGACGCCCCCACCCTGGCGCGCGAGCGCGCGGCAGAGACGCTCGACGGCGAGACGGTCGCGGTGCGGGCCAACGTCGAGAACCCCGACGAGGCTCGAAAGGGGCGTGAGGTCGGCGCCGAGGGCGTCGGCCTCTATCGAACCGAATACCTCTACGTCGACCGTCTCCACCCCCCGACCGAGGACGAGCAGCTCGCCGCGTTTCGCGGCGTGCTCGACGCGATGCCCGACCTCCCGGTCGTGCTGCGGACGTTCGACATCGGCGGCGACAAGTTCGTCTCCACGTTCAAGCTGCCCCCCGAGCTCAACCCGATGCTCGGCCTCCGCGCCGTACGCCTCGCGATGACCCGGCCCGAGGTGTTCCTCGAGCACCTGCGAGCGATGATCCGCGCCGCCGCGTTCGGGGACGTGCGCATCATGGTGCCGATGGTCTCGGCCCTCGACGAGCTCCGCTGGGCTCGCAAGATGGTCGAGACGGCCTGCGAGCAGCTTCGAGAGCGCGGCGAGGCCGTGCCCGACTCGATCAGCCTCGGCGTCATGATCGAGGTGCCGGCCGCCGCCGTGCTCGCCGACCACTTTGCCCGCGAGGCGGCGTTCCTCAGCATCGGCACCAACGATCTCATCCAGTACACCCTCGCCGTCGACCGCTCGAGCCGCCGCCTCGCCCACCTGGCTTCGCCGTTCAACCCAGCCACGCTGCGCCTCATCGAGCGCGTCGTGCGGGCGGGCCACGACTACCAGTGCCCCGTGAGCGTCTGCGGCGCCATGGCCGGAGATCCGCTCGCGGCCGTCCTCCTCCTCGGCCTTGGCGTTCGCGAGTTTTCGATGGAGGTCTCGGCCATCCCGGAGATCCGCGAGACGTTCCGGCGCGTGTCGGTCGAAGAGGCGCAGCGGATTGCCGAGCGAGCGCTCGATCTCTCCAGCGCGGGAGAGGTCGATACGCTCGTGGTCGAGACGTTCGCGCCGAGGCTTCACGATATTCTCGCGGGCGAGGCGATGGACGAATAGGCGTCGGCATCGGTTGTCGGCATCGGTGTCGGCATCGGCATGGTCATCGGCATCGGCTGTCGGCATCGGCATCGGTTGTCGGCATCGGCATCGGTTGTCGGCATCGGCATCGGTGTCGGGCATCGGCAAGATCCGAGATCCGAGATTCGAGATTCGAGCTCGATGCCGAATTCGCGGCCGATGCCGATGACCATGCCGATTTCGAGCTCGATGCCGATGCCGATGCCGGTCTCGAGCTCGCGGTCTTGTCGTCATGTCGGGCGGGCGGACCGAATGGCGAACGTCTTGCCTCGGGGGTACGGGCCGCTCAGCGACCAATTGCGGCGGGCGTCCCAGTCCGCGTTCCTCCAGCTCGCCGAAGGGGCGGCGCGGTTCGGGGCCGATCGCGCGAACCGCCTGCGCGGCGCGCGAGCCGAAGCGTGCGAAGCCGCGGCGTGCGTAGAGGCCATCGGGCACCTCGGGCTCGCGCCCGCGAGCGAGACCGACGCCCTCCTCGCGCTGCTCGGCCGCTTGGCGGCCATGCTTACCCGGCTCGTCCGGTAGGGCCTACCGGCCAATGAGCCCAGTCAGCAGCGCCACCAACCGGCCCGCCAGACGCGCGACGCCGTAGCGACGGCGCTGGGCGGGTCGCGCGCGCCGACGGCCAGCCGGAGGCGCGGGCGGACCGCCTGCGTGAAGCAGCAATTGGTGCTGCGCGCGCGCCTTGCGTGAAAGAAAGCGTGCCGAGGGTGAGAAGGTGGCGCGCAGCCAGCGGTTCATGGACCAGCCGGCGGGATGCGGACGGTGGTGCTGGTGGTGCGTCAGGGCGCGGACATGATCGCCCTGCCCAGCGCCAAGGGCGTCGCCGTCGGTGAGCTCGCCCTGCCTACGACCGCGATTCAGCATGAGGTCGCCGTCGCCGTCGCCCAAGGGTGCATGTGATCCGGCCCGCGCCACCGCGGAGGACCGATGTGCGGTACGCTCGCCGCCTCGCCGGGCTGTTCGGCAGGGGTGCAGCATGTGGATCATCCTCGGTACGAAAACCAAGGCAAGGGTCGTAAAGGGCGGTCGAACGGCCGAAGGCCGATGCGTCGCCGAGCCGAAGCGTCACAAGCGCCAGCTCGACGCGGCGATCGATGCCGAGCTCGCGGCGCTGAAGCAATGGATCGGCAAGTAGGCGCGAGGATTCGATGAGCACCGCCTGGGCCGTGCGCCGGCTCGATCCGATCGAAGACCGACACATCGATGAGCTGGCCGGCGTGCTCGTCGACGCGGTCGCGGGCGGCGCCTCCGTGAGCTTCATGCAGGGCCTCACGCGGGACCGCGCGGTCAGCTTTTGGCGCCAAGTCGCCGCGCAAGCGCACGCCGGTGAGCGAGCCCTCTTGGTCGCCGAGGACGATCTGGGTGTCTGCGGCACCGTGCAGCTGATTCTCGGGCAGCCCGACAACCAGCCCCATCGCGCCGACGTTGCCAAGATGCTCGTTCATCGCCGCGCGCGTCGGCGGGGTTTGGGCGCTGCCCTCATGCGCGCGGCCGAGCAGACCGCGCGCGATTGCGGCAAGACCCTCCTCGTCCTCGACACCGTCACCGGCAGCGACGCCGATCGCCTCTACAGCCGCCTCGGTTGGGTGCGGGTCGGTGAGATCCCCGACTACGCGCTGCTGCCGCAGGGCGAGCTCTGTGGCACGACCGTGTTCTATCGGAAGCTCGATACCTTCTGAGCGATCTGCCAGATCCCCCGACGTTCACGCTCGAACGGGCTACCTTGGTAACGGCTACCGGCCGATGAGCCCGGTGAGCAGCGCCACCACCCGGCTCGCCAGAGCCCCACAGTCGGCCGCTGCCTCCTGGCTCGCGGCCCCGATGCACGCGGCGAGCTCCACCGCCGCCGCAGCCTCACCAGCTTCGCCCCGCGCGATCGCGTACGCCCGCGCCTTGTCGGCCCGCGTCACCCTGCCCGCGCCTTCAGCGATGTTCAGAGCTGCGCTCTTCGCGGCACGCATCGCTTGATCGCGAAGCCCCGCGTCCCGGATCCGCGCCGCATGCACCGCGCGGAGAAGGTCGACCGCGACGGTGTAGGCCACGAGACGGCGGTGGGGGAGGGATGAGGAGAGGGGAAGGGATGAGGAGAGGGGAAGGGATGAGGAGAGGGG
>CALKVR010000742.1 GCA_938004815.1 uncultured Polyangiaceae bacterium
GCCATCGATGTCGCGTTCGACGCGAAGATCGCGTTCTACGAGTACCAGGCGGCGGCACAAAAGCTGGAGCTGAGGAAGACAGTGCTCTTCGCGGCCGCGCAATCGGCGGACATCGCGCAGCGGCTGGTGGACGCCGGCAACGTGCCCGCGCTCGATGCGCTCACCGAACGCGCTCTCTACGAAGAAGCGCGCGTTGGTGTGGCGCAGGCCGAGGTCGAGACCGTCGCGGCCCGCGAACGATTGAACGCGGTCATGGGCCTGTTCGGCGAGCGGGGCGCATCGTGGAGGGCCGCTGACTTGCTGCCCGATCCGACCGCCTTCGACGACAGCAAGCTCGAGAGCCGCGCCATCGCCAAGAACCTCGATCTCCGCGCGTTCGAGAAGCGTTACGCCGCAGCCACGGGCCGGGTCGACCTCGCGTGGGCCGAAGGGCTCATCCCCGACGTCGAGGCCGGCGTCGGGGCCGAGCGCGACGAGGGCGAGTGGGGCGTCGGCCCCGTCGTCGGGCTCTCGATACCATTGTTCTACCAGGGCCAAGGCGCGGTAGACGCGGCCGAAGCCGAGCAACGCGCCGCCAAGCATCGCCACGCGGCGACCGCGACGCGCGTGCGCGCGGTGGCGCGCAGCGCCGCCGTACGCTTGCGAGCTGCCAAGGAGAGCGCCGCGTTCTACAAATCCACGCTGTTGCCCCTGCGCGAGAAGATCGTCGACGAGACGCTGCTACAGTACAACGCGATGAACACGGGGCCGCTCCAACTTCTGAGCGCCAAGCGCGACCAAGTCGATACCGCGGTCGCGTACGTGGATGCGCTTCGCGAATACTGGCTCGCCCGTGCCGACGCCGAGTCCCTGCTGGCGGGCCGCGCCCGCGCGGCGACCAGTATGCGTATGACCGCACCTGCCGGGCGGGGGCAAGCGCGCGATGCCCACTGAGAGCGCGGAGACGATCCGCGTCCTCGTGGACAATCACCGCGAGTTTCTCCGCTTCTTGGAGCGCCGAGTCGGGGATCGCGCGCTCGCCGAGGACATCCTGCAAGACGCCTTCGTCAAGTCGATGGGCACGGCCGGCTCCGTCCGTGAGACCGACTCGGCGCTCGCGTGGTTCTACCGCGCGCTGCGGAACGCGGTGGTCGACCATCACCGCCGCAGTGGTAGCGCATCCCGCGCCCTCGCGTCGTTCGCCGCCGAGGTCGAAGAGACCGAGGAGCCCAAAGACGAGGTTGCCGACGCGGTCTGCGGCTGCGTCGCCCGCCTGGCCACGACGCTCAAGCCCGAGTACGCGCAGGCGATCAACGAGATCGACGTCGGCGGTAAGTCGGTCAAAGACTTCGCCGCCGAACACGGCCTGACCAGCGGCAACGCTGCCGTGCGCGTGTTCCGCGCGCGCGAGGCGCTGCGCAAGCAGGTGACGGCGTCGTGTGGGACGTGCGCCGAGCACGGTTGTTTCCGCTGCTCTTGTGGGGCGGCGGGCGTCGAGATGGCCTGAGGATCTGCTAGCTGAACCCGCGTCTTCAGCTTACGGGCCGACGTCGCCAGGAGAGTCCTCGCGGTCACGACGGCCGAGCGCCCAGGCCGTGCTACCCTCTGGGCGTTAGCCAGGCGACCGCGAAGCGACGCGTGAGCTACGCCGAGTATCTTGCCACGGAGGCATCCAGCCTCCAGCGGCACGAGTTCATCGACGGCGAAGTCGTAGCGACGGCGGGGGCCCCATCGAGCACGGGCGCCTCATGACTTCGCTGACCAGGCTCCTTGGCGGCGCGCTTACTCGCGCCGCCAAGCCGTGCGCAGTCCTCCCAGCCGACGTACGTGTCAGAATTCGCGCGGCCGATCGTGCGACCTGCCCGGACATTCACATCGTATGCGGCGAGGTCCAACGCGACCCGGATGACGTCAATGCCGTCGTGAACCCGATCGTCATCGTCGAAGTCCTCTCCGACTCTACGGCCGACTCCGATCGCAGCGAGAAGTTCGCCGATTACCGCAAGCTGGCTTCTTTGCGCGAGTACGTGCTCGTCTCGCAGCGGGAGCGGCGCGTGGAGATCTACCGCCGTGAGGGGCGCCGATGGACCCTCGACGAGTACGCGGGGGGAGAGCGGTTCTCGATCGCGTCGCTCGAGGTCGAGCTGGCAGTCGACGAGGTGTACGCGGAGGTCTCGGGGCGATCATCGGATAGCCGTCAGTGACGTGCCACCTGTCGCGGCTGCGAGGCACCTCGTAGTCGCCGTCGGCAGCTCGCTCTCCGCCCATGGGGCACAGGATGCCTTCGGTCTACAAGCTATGGACCCAGCTTCCAAGCCGGCCGACGCCCGCCGACAACCACTCAGAAGTAGCCCCGAAGGCGGCCGATGATTGTGCCGGGCCATCCTGGCGAATAGTGGATTCCGTTCTGTCGGCGATCACGTCTTAGCGCGTGTTTCTGACGACCCGGCGCGATCGATCACCTGGAAGGGCGGACGCCACCGTCGAATCCGTCGCTCCGAGGTCCAGCCAGTGGCCGTGTGATGGCGGCGCAACCGCCGCTCGGCGCGACGCTCGCTCGTGGGACGTCCACCCGATCCCTCGACTGCGAGCGACGTGACGAGCGGCGTGCCAATACCCGTCGACTACGTATCAACCCAAACCGACCGTCTCGTTCACACCGAACCAGTACAATCGGTCATCCCTCCGACTTCGAGACCCGGAACGTGAACACCGACATCCCCTTCATCGGCACCGCCGCCGACGTCGAGGATGGCGATCTCGTCCCGGTTTGGGCGCGCGATCTCGACGGTGTGCTCGGAACCGGCGACATGAACACGGCGCAGCTCTCGACGGTCGGAGACCATGAGATCACGCTGCGCGCGACCGACTCCGACGGCAGCGAGACGGTGGAGAGCATCACGCTGATCCTGGAGTGAAGACGGGCTCCAGGATCTCCCGACGCAATCCGTTCGCCTCATGCACGGATGGCGCCCAGACTCTTGTAACCGAGCCGGTCACACGCAGCCCATTCGCCCGGAGAAAGATCCCGGAGGGCAGGGAGCAGGCGCCGCCATCCCCGGCACGCTCGTTGCTGTCGTGGGGGTCAGACCCCGAAACGGATGGAGCCGCCCGTGAACCGATTGAACCTCGCCGTAGCCTTCGCACTGCTCTCTGCGTGTGCTCCGCGAAGCTCGCACGCGCCGCAAGACGCGAGCTCGTCCGAGCATGAACGGCGCGCCGCGGCGGCGGATGCCGCAGCCGGAAAGCACCAGTCTCGCTTCGACCCGGACGCGGCTCGATCTCGGTTCGCATGCCGGCATGGCACGACGCGCGAGGTGGAGGGCACATGCTGGAGCTGGGAGGTGAACCCGACGGTCACTCATCTGGAGCATGCCGAGGAGCTGCGCGTCGCTGCCGCGGAACACAGGAGCGCGGCTGCGACGCTTCGCGCCGCGGAGTCCGCCTCGTGCGCCGGCGTGCGCGACGTCGATCGCGACATGAGCCCGTTCGATCACGAAGACGATATCGTTGCCGTGGCGACCGCCGCTGACGGCAAGTCGGTCACGATCACGCTCAGGGCGCCTTCGGGGATGAGCGAGGCGGCACTGAAGAGCATCATCGACTGTCACATCGCGCGGAACGCGGCGATGGGCTTCACCATGCCGGAGATGAGCTTCTGCCCGCTCTCGGTGCGGGGAGCGACGGCGAGCGTCGCGAAGGTTCCTGAGGGGCTGGCGGTAACCATTCGCGGCGCCGACGATGCCGCTGCGGCGGAGATCATCTCGCGCACCAACGCGCTGCGGTCGCGAAAATGAGGATGTCTGAACGCGTTGCCCTCGCGCTCGTCTGCGCCGCGACGCTGCTCGCGAGCGCCGCTGTGGCGGCGCCGACACGGCCCGAGCCGCCGCTGCCGGAGCCGCTCACCGCCCAGGACGTGGTCGACATTGCGCGCAGGCGGCGCGGAGAGATCCTCGCTGCTCGCGAGAGCGCGCGCGCTGCTTGGTCGGGCTCGCGAGCCGAGGGCAAACTGCCGGACCCGATGCTCATGACGAACCTGGATCACCTCCCCATCCCGGTCATGGGAGCGGACGTGAGCGCGATGTGGCAGCAGCAGATCCCCCTCTCGGGCGAGCTCGGAGCGCGGGTGCGCCGGGCCGAAGCGGTAGCCAGAGCCCGAGACGCGGAGGTGAAGACGACCGAGCTCGACGTCGAGCTCGCCGCGCTCCAGGCGTTCTTCATGCTCGCCGAGGAGCAGGCCATGAAGAAGGTCGTGTCCGATCAGCTCGCGCTCGCGGAGTCGATCGAGAAGGTCGTCGAGGCACGCCTCGCGGGGGGAGCTGCGAACCCGTCCGACGCGGTCCGCGCGGGGCTGGATCGCGTCCGCTTGGACAGCGAGCTGGAGACCTTCGAGAGCCGCCTCCGCGCCGCCGACGCGATGCTCGACGCCGCGCTCGGCCGGCGCCCCGACGCGGCGATCCGAACGGCAGCGTTGCAAGTTCGCGACGGCGCTCCCGCAGCGCCGACTGCGGTCGCTCGAACCGCCCTCGCGGACCGCCCGGAGCTGACGGTCATGCGGCGCAGAATCCGCGCCGCCGAAGAGGACGTCGAGGTCATGCGCAACATGCGCGCGCCGATGGGCGTGTTCGGTTTGGGCGCTGCGTACACCATGGCCGACGGCCCTGGCCTCATGGCCACGGTCGGCGTCAGCCTCCCCATCTGGGTCGACAAGTACGACAGCCGGATCGACGAGGCCAAAGCGATGGTCTCGATGGAGCGCGCGGAGCTCTCGGCGATGCTGCTCATGGTCGAGGGTGATGCCGTGGCAGCCCGCGAGCAGGTGGAAGCGGCGCAGGTTCGCGAACGGTCGATCCGGACGAAGCTTCTACCGCAAGCGACGGCGACTTTCGAGACCGTGCTCGCGTCGTACGCGTCAGGTCAGGTGCCCGTGGTCTCGGTGTTCGAGTCGCTCTCCATGCTCCGCATGGTTCAGATGGAGCACGTGCAATCGCGCACGGCGCTGGCGATGCGATGGGCCGAGCTGGGGCGCCGCCTCGGCAAGACCGATCTGGGCTTCGTGCGTGGCGGTCCGGTTCGGGCCAAGACGGGGAACGGTGCACCGTGAACGCCAGACCTTTGGCGGCTTTGCTCCTCGCGTCGGTGACGAGCATCGCAGGCGTCTGCCAGCAGGCCCCCGATCACCGGGACCACAGCGCCCACCAAGCAACAGGTCAAGCGAAGCCGACGGCGGCGGTGACCGCGACCGCGCACGCAGCGCACCCTTCGACGCCGGCGTCCTCCGCGACGCCTACGACGTTGCCGCCGGGTTACGGTCATGTCGAGCTCGCCGGGCGTCCGCTCTCGGCGATCGGCTATGGGACCGCTCGTGCCGAGAGGCGAGCGCTCACGCGGACGGTGCGCACGAGCGGTTGGGTCACCGTCGACGAAACGCGAACGAGCCACGTCCACGCGAAGGTGCGCGGATATGTCACCTCGAGCCATGAGCGGTTCGTTGGCAGCAGCGTCAAACGCGGCGATCCCCTCGTCAGCCTCTACAGCGAGGGGGTCCTCGCGGCCGAGCTCGAGCTGCTTGCGCTGGTGGAGCAGAAGAACTCCATCAAGGAGGCGGCGCCGGACTCGCCCGCGTCGCGAAGCCTCGACTCGGTCATCGAGGCAGCGCGCAAGCGCTTCTCGCTTATGGACGTATCGCGCGGCCAGGTGTCGCGCGTGGAGAAGACGGGCAAGCCGACCAAGGGTGTGACGCTCTCGAGCCCCCGCGACGGCGTGATCCTCGCGCGGGGCGCCATCGACGGCGTCTACGTCGAGCCTGCGACCGAGCTCTTCGTGATCTCGGACGTGCGCAGCCTGTGGGTGATCTTCGACGTGTTCGAGAGCGACATGCCCTACGTCGCGCTCGGGCAGAAGGTCTCCCTTCGCTGCGAAGGCGTGCCCCATGTGCACGAAGCGACTGTGAGTTTCATTGCCCCGGTCATCGACCCTGCGACGCGCTCGCTCCGCGCGCGGGTCGAGGTCGACAACCAACACGGCTTCCTCCGCCCGGGAGCTTTCTCCACGATCTCTCTCGAGGTACCGATCGGTGAAGGCCTCGCCGTGCCCGAGGACGCCGTGCTCCGCACCGGGACGCGGGATCTCGTGTTCGTGGTGAAGGACGGCATGGCGATCCCCACCGAGGTGATCCTCGGACCGAAGGCGGGCAGCTTCTTCCGCGTCGACGCTGGGCTCGATGAAGGCGCCGAAGTCGTCACCGGAGCGCAGTTCTTGATCGATTCGGAGAGCCGCCTGCGCGCGGCGGGACCCATGGGCGGCGGGCATGGAGCCCACTGAGCCCGCACCGGGGAAGGCCGGCATCCTGGCGCGCATCATCGGCCTAGCCGGTGCGAATCGCGTGCTCGTGCTGCTCGTGTCGATCGCATTGGCGGTCGCGGGCGTATTCGCCGCGCGCAGCACACCGCTCGACGCGCTGCCCGATCTGTCCGACACGCAAGTCGTCATCGCGACCGAGTGGATGGGCCGCAACCCGACCTTGATCGAGGACCAGGTCACGTACCCCATCGCCTCGGCCTTCCTGGGCGCGCCGCGCGTGAAGACGGTGCGCGGCTTCACCATGTTCGGCATGAGCTTCGTCTACGTCGTCTTCGAGGACGGGACGGACCTGTATTGGGCGCGGTCGCGCGCGCTCGAATACCTGTCGAAGGTACAGGCGCGCCTTCCACCCGGGGTCGTGCCCCAGCTCGGGCCGGACGCGACGAGCGTCGGCTGGGTGTACCAATATGCCCTCGTGGACGAGACGGGCCGGCGCACGCCGGCGGACCTACGCGCCCTGCAGGACTGGCAGCTCCGTTACTCGCTGCAGAGCGTCGAGGGCGTCGCCGAGGTCGCGAGCGTGGGCGGCTTCGAGAAAGAGTACCAGATCGAGGTCGACCCGGTGCGCCTTCGTGGGTTCGGCCTGAGCGTTGGTGAGGTCGCGACGGCGGTGCGGAGCGCCAACGACGAGGTCGGCGGTCGCGTGGTCGAGCTCGCGCAGCACGAGTACGCGATCCGCGGACGCGGTTATGTGAAGAGCAAAGAGGATCTGGAGGAGGCGGTGGTAGCCGTGCGGCCCGGGGGCACGCCGATCCTGGTGAAGGACGTCGCCACCGTGGTCGTCGGCGGCGGCATCCGGCGCGGCGTCGCCGATCTCGACGGCAAGGGTGGCGTCGTCGGAGCGATCGTGGTCATGCGCTCGGGCGAGAACGCGCTCGATGTCTGCAACCGGGTCAAGGAGCGCATCGCGGAGATCGCGCCTTCGCTGCCGGAGGGCGTTCGCATCGTGCCCGTCTACGATCGCAGCGGCCTCATCACGCACTCGGTCGAGACGCTGGGCACGAACCTGCTCCAGATCGTCGCGGTCGTCCTCGTCGTCATCGCACTCTTCCTCTTCCACATCCGCTCTTCGCTGGTCGCGATCGTGACGCTGCTCGTGTCGACGGCGGGCTCGTTTCTGATCTTCTGGTCGCTCGATCTCACCATCAACATCATGTCGCTCGCTGGGGTCATCCTCGCCCTCGGCGACATGGTCGACTCGACCGTCGTTCTGGTGGAGGACGCGCACAAGCAGATCGCGGCTGCCGAGCGAGACGGCAAAGAGGTCGACCGAACCGAGCTCGTCCTTTCGTCGGCCAAACGTCTTGGCCCCTCCATTTTCGGTGCGCTCCTCGTTCTCACCATCGCGTTCCTCCCGGTGTTCGCGCTCACCGGAGAGGAGGGGCGGCTCTTCCGTCCGCTTGCCGTCGCCAAGACGGCCTCCATGGGGGTCGCGGCGCTCCTCGCGATCACGCTCGTGCCGGGGCTCATGGTTTGGCTGCTCCGCGGCAAGATCCGGCCCGAAGAGCGGAACCCCATGAACCGGCTGGCGGTCGGCGCTTACCGGCCGGTCCTGCGCGCGTGTTTGCGCGCGCGTCACGTGGTGCTCGGCGCGGCGGCGCTCCTCGTCGCGGCGACCGCGTTGCCGTGGAGCCGCCTCGGCTCCGAGTTCATGCCTCCGCTCTATGAGGAAGATCTGCTCTTCATGCCGATCACCGTGCCGTCCTTGCCCGTATCGGAGGCCGAGCGGCTGCTCAGGTGGCAGGACGCCCGGATCAAAGAGGTTCCCGAGGTCGAGCAGGTCTTCGGCAAGGCGGGCCGCGCCGAGACCGCCCTCGATCCGGCCCCGCTCTCGATGTTCGAGACCGTCGTGCGGCTCAAGCCTCGCGATGCCTGGCGAGACGGCGTTACGCTGGAACAGATCGTCTCGGAGCTGGACGAGAAGACGAAGACGCCCGGGGTTCAGGGCGCCTGGACGATGCCCATCAAAGCTCGCATCGACATGCTCTCGACCGGCATCCGAACGCCGATCGGGATCAAGGTCTTTGGGCCGAGTCTCGAGGGGATCGTCGAGATCGAGTCGCAGATGGAAGAGGTCCTGCGCGAGATCCCCGGGACCCGGAGCGTCTACGCCGAGCGGGAGCTCGGCGGCTTCTTCCTTGACATCACGCCCCGGCGGGACGTCATCGCGCGGTACGGGGTGACCGTGCGCGACGTGCTCGACGCGGTCGAGAGCTCGGTAGGGGGGATCCAGACCACGACGACGGTCGAAGGGCGCGAGCGCTTCCGGGTCATGGTCCGATATCCGCGCGAGCTCCGCGACGATCCCGAGGCGCTCCGCGCGGTCCTCGTCCCGGTTCGCCTGGCCCCGCCGCCC
>CALKVR010000743.1 GCA_938004815.1 uncultured Polyangiaceae bacterium
GGGTGGGGTTGTTGCTGCTCTTTCACCCCCCAACCCCCCTCACCATCGGGGAGGGGGGAGCCCGGTGCGGCGACAAAAACGAAACCGGCGGCCATCGGCCGCCGGTCTCGTGATCTCGCTGGAGCGAGACGCCGTTCGGCTGTCCTATCAGCCGCCGCCGCAGGGGCCGCTGGCCAGCGGGATGTGGCCGCAGTGGAGCGCGGTGTCCGCCATGTTGCCGTTCGCCTTGGCGTCGGCGGCAACCGTCATGTGGTACATGCGACAGGCGAGCGAGTTGCCAGCCGTCTCCGCGGTGCTGTAGTCGACGTCGTTCGGCATCATGCCGCACTCGGTCATGCACTCGGCCATGTCGGTGAACTGCTGGTTGTTGCCATCGCAGACCTGGAAGGCGGCCTGGCAGAAGCTCTGGCAGATCATGCCGCCGCAACCTGCGCCGGCGTCGGGACCCTGACCGAGGGGACCGGCGTGCACGCAGTGCGGGTCGGGCATGCCCATGGCCGCCGACGTGTGGTAGGCGCGGCACTCGAGCGTGTTCATGCTCGTGTCGCCGGGCGTGCCGGCCATGAACGCCGTGCAGATCTCTTCGCACGCGCCCGTGCTCGGGTACTGCTGGAGGCCGCCGCTGCAATTGCCGTCGATCGCCGCGCAGTAGTCTGCGCACGTCGCCCCCCCACCGCTGCTCGTGCTCGAGCTGGTGGCGCTGGTCGACGTGGAGGTGGACGTCGACACGCTCGTCGAGGTGCTGACCGACGTGCTGCCGCTCACCGAGGTGGACGTCGACGTGGTGTCGCCCCCGCCGCTGCCCGAGTCATCGCCGCAGCCGGCGGCCACGACCAGAAGCCCACACGAAAGAACACCGAGAAGAAGTCCACGATTCATGACGCGCTCCTTAAAAAGAGTTTCGCGCGGAGAGACCGGCGCGATCGAAAGACGTGCCGTTCGCGTACGAACGGGCCCCGCCCGGGGTTTCCCCGCCAGGCGGGGTTTTCTGCAAAAGAAGAAACCAGCGTCAGAATTAGCGGGGTTTCGGCCTGCGGGCAAGTCGCGCGCGACCATCTGGGCCGCCCGCGCGTAGGTGTGCGTACGATCGCAGCCACCTAGATGCCGCCCTACCTTCGGCCCCTTTTCTTCGTCCTCGCGCTCGCCTGGGCGCTCGGGCTCGGTGTGCCCGCTGCGCAGGCGCACGAGGTCGGCCTGTCTCGAAGCGATCTGCGCAGCACCGAGGCCGGAGTCGCGGTGGAGCTCGCCTTCGCCCGCAAAGATTTGATCGCGATCGAGCCGACCCTCGACGCAAACAAGGACGCCAACCTCGACGCCGCCGAGGTCGCGTCGCCGCCCTCGACCGCGGCCATCGTCGCCGCGCTCGCGCTCTCCGGCGACGGCAACGCGTGCGCGCCCACGCTCGGCTCGATCACGATCGACACCGACGATGGCGCGATCGTGCACCTCACCTACACGCCGTGCGACGGGACGATCACCGTCGACGCGTCGAAGCTCCTCGCGCCGCTCGCGTCGGATCACCGGCACGTCTCGTTCGTGTACCCGCCCGCCGGCGATCCGGAGGAGCACCTGCTCCGCGCCGGCCGCACGTCGTACCAGACGGCTGCCTACGCGATCGCGCCGGTCGCGCCGCCCGCGCCCCCCACCGCCGGGGAAGTGGCGTGGGAGTACTTCGTGCTCGGGATCGAGCACATCGTGTTCGGCATCGACCACGTGATCTTCTTGATGGGGCTCATCCTCGTCGGCGGGCGATTTCGCCAGCTCGCGATCATGATCACGGCGTTCACGATCTCGCACTCGGTGACGCTCGGTCTCGCGGTGATGGGTGTCATCGCGCCGAGCCCGAGCCTCATCGAGCCCATCATCGCGCTCAGCGTCGCCTATGTGGGCGTCGAGAACTTCATCGTCAAAGACGCCGAGAAGCGCTGGCGCATCGCCGGCGTCTTCGGGCTCATCCACGGCTTCGGCTTCGCGGGCGCGCTAGGTGAGGTCGGGCTGCCGAGCGCGAACCTCCCCCTCGCCCTCGCGACGTTCAACGTCGGGGTCGAGGTCGGGCAGCTCGCGCTCCTCGGCGTCACGCTCCCGATCGTGCTCTGGCTCCGCAAGCGTGAGTGGTTCGCCAAGCGCGGCGTCCAGGTGCTCTCGGCTGCGGTCGTGCTCGTCGGCCTCTTCTGGTTTGTCGAGCGCGTCTTGCCGTCGTCGTGAGGCTGGCGCCCGCGGTCGTGCTACCCTGATCGCGCCTATGCGGTCCGAATCAGGCAGGGTCGGGGTGCACTACACGGTGCCGCGGTTGCGACCCGGGTGGGAGCTCTCGGAGGAGACGATGCCCGAGTCGGTGATCCACGATCAGGCGGTCGAGCTCCTCAAGGCGCTGCTCACGGCGTGGGCCGTCCGCGCGGCGAGCGCGCTGGTGGTGCGAAACCTCGCCGTCCGTTGGGAAGAGAGCCGCCCGCAGATCGGCGTCGACCCCGACGTCGCGGTTCTGCGCCCGCCGCCGCCCGACGCCGCGGAGCTGCGCAGCCTGCGCACGTGGCTGCCGAGCCATGCGCCGCCGGTGCTCGCGATCGAGGTCGTGAGCGAGACCAACCCTCACAAGGACTACGCCATCGCGCCCGACAAGTACGCGGCCAGCGGCGTCGGCGAGCTCTGGATCTTCGACCCGCTGCTCGCGGGGCCTGCCGCGCACGGCGGCCCGTTCCGCGTGCAGCTGTGGCAACGGCGTGAAGACGGCGATTTCATCAGGATCTATGCTGGCGACGGCCCCGTCCGCTCCCCGCTGCTCGACGCTTGGCTCGTGGTGACGCACGAGGGCCGCAAGCTTCGGCTTGCTCAGGATGAAGCGGGGACGGACTTCTGGCTCACGACAGAAGAGGCCGAGCGCGCGGCGAAAGAGACGGCGCTCGCTCGCATCGCGGAGCTCGAGGCCCAGCTCGGCGGGCGCCCGACGCGCGGTTGATCTACGCCTCTTCTTCGCGGTCGATGGCTCGGCCCAGGCTCGCTTTCACCAGCTGTCCGACGAGCGTCTTCGTCTGGTAGGCCTTGTCGAGGGGTAGAGGGTCGGGGCTCGTTTGGCCGGGGTTGTCGACGCGCTCGAGCGCCTCGGCGAATTCGTCCATCGAGGCGTACCGGTCGTCGGGCGCCTTTCTCATCGCGCGCATGACGATCGACTCGAGACGTTGATCGACCTCGTTCGCGATCGCGCCGAGGGGCGCGGGCGCCGTCCACACGTGGTGCGCGAGCGTCGCGATCTCGTCGTCGGTGTCGTCGAAGGGCTGCCGGCCCGCGAGCATCCAGTAGGCCACGACGCCGAGCGCGTAGACGTCGGTGCGCCCGTCGACGCCCTCACCGAGGATCTGCTCGGGGGCCATCGTCGCCGGCGTGCCCATGACCACGCCGGTCGCGGTCATGTTGCTGGACTGCTCTTTGGACAGGCCGAAGTCGACGATCTTGAGCTCGTACGGATCGCCGGGCTCGCCGAGGAGGAACAGGTTGTCGGGCTTGACGTCGCGGTGGATGATCCCGGCGCGGTGGGCGGCGGCGAGCGCGCTCGCCGCCTGCTGCAGGGCCGGCACCGCCATGGCGCGAGGCATCTTGCCCTCGCGCCTGAGGAAATCACCCACCGTCTCGCCGACCAGAAACTCCATCACGAGGTACGGAGCGCCGTCGTCTTCGCGCTGGCCGGCTTCGTAGATCGTCACGATGCTGGGGTGCCCGATCATGCTGGCCATCCGAGCTTCCCGCTCGAACCGCTCGCGGATCTTGGGGTCGCTGCGGTGCGGCTCCTCGAGGACCTTGACCGCCACCGGCATGCCCGACCGCTCGTCCTCCGCCAGGTAGACCCGCGCCATCGCGCCCTTGCCCACGAAGCCCCGGATCCGAAAACGATCGCCGAGCATCTTGTCGCGGATCTTGGTGGGCTCGGCGCGGAGCATCGACGGGTCCATCCGATCGACGGTCGTGCTCCCGTCGTACGGGCAGAACTTGAACCCCTCGGGCAGGAACCTGTGGCACTTGGGGCACCGCATCGACGCCGAGTCTCGCATGCCCCGAGGCGCCTGGCTCGCCCGGCGGTTGCCAGGCGGGGATGGGGCGTCCGAGCAGGCGCTCGATGTCGCGGAGCAGATCGCGCTCGTCTTGGTCGCAGAACGAGATCGCGCGGCCCGTCGCGCCCGCGCGGCCGGTGCGGCCGATGCGGTGCACATACGTCTCGGGCACGTTGGGGAGCTCGAAGTTGACGACGTGGGAGACGCCGTCGACGTCGATGCCGCGCGCGGCGATGTCGGTCGCGACGAGGACGCGGATCGAGCCGCCGCGGAAGCCCTCGAGCGCGCGCTCGCGCGCGCCCTGAGACTTGTTGCCGTGGATCGCCGCCGCCGAGACGCCGGCTCGCGTGAGCTGATCGCTCAGGCGGTTGGCGCCGTGCTTGGTGCGGGTGAAGACGAGCGCGCGCTCGGCGCGCTCGGTGACGAGCACGTCGACGAGGCGGTCGCGCTTCTGCGAACGGTCGACGTGGCAGATGGCCTGGTACACCGTCTCGGCTGCGGTCGCCTTGGGGGTGACGGCGACGCGGACCGGCTCGACGAGCATCTCGTTCGCGAGCTGTGTGATCTGAGGCGGAAACGTCGCCGAGAAGAACAGCGTCTGACGCTCGCGCGGCAGCACGCGGAGCACCCGGCGCACGTCGTGGATGAAGCCCATGTCGAGCATGCGGTCGGCCTCGTCGAGGACGAAGATCTCGATGCCGTCGAGCCGAACGAAGCCCTGCTGCATGAGGTCGAGGAGACGCCCCGGTGTGGCGACGAGCAGGTCGGGCCGGCGCGCGAGCGCGTGCTCTTGCTGGCGCTGGCCGACGCCGCCGTAGATGAGCGCGGTCTTGATGCGTGAGCCGCGGCCGTAGGCCTCGGCGCGCTCGGCGATCTGCGCCGCGAGCTCGCGCGTGGGCGCGAGGACGAGGGCGCGGATGGCGCCGGGCCGCACCGGAGCGGATGCGGAGAGCCGCTCGAGGAGCGGCAGGAGGAAGCCGGCCGTCTTGCCGGTGCCCGTCTGCGCGCACGCGAGGACGTCGCGCCCCGCGAGCGCGGGCGGGATCGCGCCTGTCTGGATGGGGGTGGGCGTGTGGTACCCCTCGGCGTCGAGCGCACGAAGGGAGAGGTCGCAGAGCCCGAGCTCGGCGAAGGTCGCAGCGCGAGGCGCTGCAACGCCGCTCGGAAGCGGCGTCGATTCAGTTGTGAACATCAGTATTTTCTACGTATCTCGCGCGCCCATCATGCGGGGCGAGCGCGCTCAGCCAAACTCGGCTGTCGCGGTGAAGTGCAGAACCCGCTGGCAGTTGGCGGAGCCGGTTTGGCCACCGCACGGATCGCTGCCGGAGAACGAGGTCTGCTTCTTGTTGAGGCCGTGCATGATCTCGGCCGTGATATCGTGACCCCCGTCGCGGCAGCCGCGATCCATACAGGGGATGGCGAAGAGGGCGGGCGCGTGCTCGAGGACGACGCGCTTCTTGTGCGCGGTCTCGGGCAGGGCGTGGCCGTCTCGCCGCTCTTCGAGCACGAGCTCCAAGAGCTTCAAGTCAGGAACCGACCCCAACAGGCGCGGAGCCTCTGCCTCTCGCCGACGCCGTTCGGCCGTTCTCTCGGCCGCTTCCCGGCCCCGATTCCTCAAGCTTCGTCCTCCGTCTCGACCGGCTGCGGCCCCGGGACGATCCCCGCGATATCGGGATCGACGCCAGGCTCTAGCGGGCCCTTCGTCGCCTTTTCGGCGGCGCGCTCTTTCTTGCGGCGTTCTTTCTCCGCCTGCTTGTCCTGACGAGCGCGTTCTTTCTGTCGTTTCGTAAACCCAGGGCTGGACATCTGGCCTCGCCTCTTATCAGAGGGGATCGCGACGAGAAGCCGGGAGAGGCTTCTCGAGCCGCTAGCCAACCTCGTCGGG
>CALKVR010000744.1 GCA_938004815.1 uncultured Polyangiaceae bacterium
ACTGCGGAGGGCTACCCGGCAGCACCGGGAAACCCGCAAGGAGCTCGGCACTATCACCGCGGGCTCAGGAACCCGTGGCGGTTCAGCTTCGACGTCTGCACGGGCGACTTGTTCATCGGCGACGTGGGGTGGACCCAGTGGGAGGAGGTTGACGTCATCGCGGACGGCGCAGGCCCGGCCAACATGGGTTGGCCCATGCGGGAGGCGGCGCACGACAGGATGCACGACTGTCCACCGGTTGCTGATCCTCTCACCGAGCCGCTGATCGAGTACCCGCACGCGGACGGGTGCTCCATCACTGGTGGCGTCGTCTACCGGAGCGAAGAAATCCCATGGCTTCGCGGCCACTACATCTACGGAGACCTTTGCTCAGGAAGCATGTGGAGCCTTCAAGCGCAAAACGGCGCGCTACTCAGCGGCCCGACACTACTGGCTCCGAACGGGGGCAGCGTGGCATCGTTCGGGCTCGACGGTCACGGCAACGTGTATGTCGTGGACCTAGGCGGTCGCGTCGCAAGGTTGGATGATGCTTCGAACTGACTCCCGACCAGAGCCCCCTAGCTCTCCGCGTCGTGTACTCTTCTTCACCACGACCCTCGGAGGCGGCGGCGCCGAGAGTCACGCGCTCCGGGTGATGAACCACCTCGATCGAAGTCGCTGGCTCCCAACCCTGGCTGTAGCCAAGGCGGGGGGCAGTTACGAGGCGTTCCTCCGGGAGGACGTTAGGCGGGTCGCCGTCTCCTGGGATCGTGTGCCATCTAGCACGGGTCGCATAGCCCTCAGCTTGGTGGGACTCCGGCGAGTGATCGACGAAGAACAGCCCCACCTTGTCTGCTCCGTCATGGACCCGCCGAGCTTGGTCGCCGCTGCCACCTTGACCACGATCCGCCGGCGACCGCGACACATCGTTTGCGTGCAGGTGCCCCCCCTCATGGACGCACCTCGCTCGCGGTTTGGCAGGTACGTCGTGCTGCCCGGCATCAAACGCCTGTACCCGCGCGCTGACCGCATCATCGCGCTGTCGCACGGAGTCCGCGACGAGCTCACCCAGATCGACCAGCGGCTCGGCGAGTCCACCGTTGTCATCCACAACGCCTGTGTCGATGAACGACTTCAAGAGTTCTCACCGCGCGACGAAGACGGCGTCCCACGCACGACGCGGCCGGTGATCATCGCTGCCGGCCGGCTGCAGCCCGAGAAGGCCTTCGAGGATCTGATCGACGCATTCGCAATCTTGCGTCGGCGCAGCGACGCCGAGCTCTGGATTCTGGGTGAAGGTCCTGCTCGTGCATCCCTGGAGGAACGCGCTCGAGCCAGCGGGGTAGGAGGTTGGGTCAAGCTGCTCGGGTTCCAAAAGAACCCGCATGCGTTCATGCGACGGGCAACCGTCTTTGCGCTTTCTTCCTTGTACGAGGGTTTCGGCAACGTAATTGTGGAATCGCTCGCGTGCGGCACGCCGGTCGTGGCGACCGATTGTCCGTATGGGCCGAAAGAGATCCTCGGGAACGAGATCGGCGGGCTGCTGGTGCCAGTTCGGGACCCGGCGGCCATGGCGAACGCTCTCGAACGAGTGCTGACGGACGGCGCGCTTCGCGAGCGCCTGCGTTCGTCGGGACTACGTCGCTCGGAGGCCTTTCGCGCGTCCGCGATCGCCGCGGCCTACGCCGCTGAATTCGATCGCGTGTGCGGCTGACCAGCCGCTCACGCCGGCTTTCGACCGACCATGCGCATGTTCGAGGTCTTGCCCCGAACGGCCTTCTGCAGAACGTCCAACGCGCAGACCACGCTCAAGGGGACGAACACGTTCGGTTGGAACCACTCGGACACGCGCTTGGCTTCGTACTTGTCGCCCAGGGTGAACCGGAAGCTGTGGAGCCAGGTGTAGGCGCTGAGCAAGTAGGTGGTCTCGACGATCGAGAAACCCGGACCGCGCAGCAGGTCCCGCAGCGTGTCCTCCTTATACAGATGCCAGTGCCTGGGCGTGTGGTAGCCACCCCAGTACCGTTCGCGGAAGAGCTTCGCATCCCAACCCTCGACCGAAGGCGTCTCGATCATCAAGACGCCGCCGGGTTCCAGGATCTCGTAGGCCTTCTCCACGGCAGCCCGAGGGTCGTCTAGGTGCTCGATCACCTGGTTCATCACGATGACGCTCGGGGCCTTACCCGACCATGACATTTTCTCGAACCGCTCGCGGCGCCCCTCGATGCCGTGCTTGGCGAGGTTCGCCATCGACTCCGCGGCCAGATCCACACCCACCAGTCGCCACGAGGGATTGCCGTACTTCTTCAGGATGCGCAGCAGCTCGCCGTTCGCGCACCCAACGTCGACGATCACCGACCCATCAGCAGCCGCCTCGAATGGACGCATCTTCATCCGCTGCACGATGCCGCGCAACCGGCTGATCACGGGCCCCAGGTACTCGTTGTAGTCGTAGTAGTTCGAGACCTCTCCGCTGTAGATGATGTCCAGTGCGGACTCGTCGGGCCGGTTCTTCATGTAGACCAGGCCGCAGTCCTCGCACTCGACGAACTCGAACTCGTTGTCGCAGCAACGCGACTCGTAGTCGCGCGTTCGAGCCATCGGACGTTGACGACTCGACTTGCAACTGTTGCAGCTCGTTATCTCAAGCGTTTGAAGCAGCGCCATGTCCGTTCGATCTCCTGGCTCGTTTCATCAGCTGCCGAAACACCGTGCCGACGACACTCTTGGAGGTCATCTCCGGACCGAGGAACCCGTCGCGCTCCAGAATCGCGTGCACCTGTGGAAGCTTGTTCGATGGAACAGTCGGGAACAGATGATGTTCGAGGTGCCAGTTCATCCCGACGCCG
>CALKVR010000745.1 GCA_938004815.1 uncultured Polyangiaceae bacterium
TCTGGGCATCTGGCCGATCTGGCGTGCCGGCACGCCCGAGCAGCGCGACAAGTGGCTCAGGCGCTACGAGGACGACGAGGTCCGCTTCGGCGCGATGGCCATGACCGAGCCCGACTGCGGCAGCGACGTGAGCGGCGTGGCGACGACCGCGGTGCTCGACGGCGACCACTGGGTCCTCAACGGGACCAAGGTGTTCTGCACCAACGGTGCGTCGGCCGACGTGGTCGTGGTCTGGGCCACGATCGACAAGGCGCTCGGCCGCGCTGGGATGAAGGCCTTCGTCGTCGAAAAGGGCACGCCCGGCTTTCGCATCGGCCGGCTCGAGAACAAGCTCGGCATCCGCGCGAGCGAGACCGCAGAGCTCGTGTTCGAGGATTGCCGCATCCCGAAAGAGAACCTCCTCGGCGAGCTCGAGGCAAAAGAGCAAAAGGGCTTCAAGGGCGCGATGGCGACGTTCGACATGACGCGGCCAGGCGTGGCCGCGATGGCCGTCGGCATCGCGCGCGCGGCGCTCGAGTACACCCTCGGGGCGCTCGACGAAGACGGCCCGCTCGACGTCGGCCACGGCCGGGCGAGGCCGTCGCTGTCTGCTCTTCAGGACATCGTTCAAGAGATGGACGGGCAGATCGAGGCCGCGCGACTGCTCACCCACCGCGCCGCGTTCCTGCTCGATCAGGGTCGCTCGAACAGCCTCGAGGCCTCGATGGCCAAGGCCAAGGCGGGGCGCGTGGTCGTCGACGTCACCGCCACCTGCGTCGAGCTCATGGGCCCGACGGCGCTCACGCGCACCCACCCGCTCGAGATGTGGCTTCGCGACTCGAAGGTCTTCGACATCTTCGAGGGCACCGGGCAGATTCAGCGGCTCATCATCGCGCGCAAGATCCTCGGCTACTCGTCCAAGGAGCTCGGGTAGCGAGAGCTTGCCGGGCCCGGCGATCAGGGGTTCGCGACCGTCAGACGAGTGATGAACGGCTTGCACGGCACGCCTGGGCTACAGCTGTACCCTGTCGTGGCCTGGTAGGTGAAGTCTCCGAGGGTGAAACCATCGGTCGCGTAGTTTCCGATCGCCCAGATGGTCTCACCAGTCGCGGTCGTGGCGACGCCCGTCACCTCGGTGTCGTGGTCCGCGTCTTCGCCCCGGACGTCGAGGCGGTAGCGCAGATCACCGTTCGGATCGAACGAGCCGATGACGCCGGTGGTCCACTGCGCGACCCAAGGCATCTCTCCCCCGCGGTACTCACCGCCAAAGACGAGCCGATCGGTAGCGGCTGCCGCCACCGGCCGGTCGAAGAAATCGGGCTGCGGGAACGACTCCATGAGCTCCCACGTCTCCCGCGCGCCACCGCGCAGGAACATCAGGTGTGGGTCGCAGTTGGGGCCGAACACCCACCGCCGGCCCGCGGCCATCGCGACCCGCGGCGGAGCACGCACGCTCATGTCGGCGCACGTCACGTCACCCGACGCGTAGACGTCGTGGCTCGCGAGGTCCTGAAAGAACGTGCTGCCGGATTTCCCCGCGACCGGCACGCTCATCATCCCCGCCGTGAGCGTGTGATCCGTCACGACGGTGATCGTGTCGGCGCCGTTCTCGAACGCCACCGAGACGACCTCTTCGTTTCCCTCGAGCGGATCGTGTCCGAGGTCGACGCGAGCGATCATCCCGCAGCCCGGGCCGGTCAACCGAGCGAAGAACGCGTCGGTCTCGCCGGCGTTTGCCTCGAACCAGCCGCAGTCGCCCACGCCGTCGGTCACGTACCCGCCGATGGCGAGCCCGCTAGGTGTCCCGACGATATCCGCGATGACGAGACCGAACGTCTCTGCGAGAGCCTCCTCGTTCGCGTTTCCGGGCGTGAAGCGATGGATTGTCGTCGCCATGTTCGCTCGGTCGCTGATGGCGACGTGCACCCTGTCATCGTAGAGCGCGACCGACGCGTGCGGAGCGGCGGCCACCGCCGACTGATCCGGCAGCAGCTGCAGCCACAAGCAGTGCCCCAAGTCGGGATCGAAGCCGGCTGCAAAGAAGCTCGTCGTGGCGCTCATGGTCTGGACGCAGCCCGTCCCGAAGTCGAGGTCGTAGTCGGCCTCCGCGATCACGTAGCCGGCCGCGACGACTGCGTCGGGCGTCAGCGTCAGATCGAGAAAGCGAGCCGACGCGATCGCAGGCGTGCCCGTGTTCAGCCCCTCGACCCAATCGACGGTGACGCCGGTGACGCCCGATGAGCTAGACGCCGAAACCGCCGACCCATCGACGGTCGAGGAGGCGCTCCCATCCGTCGCGGCGAAGCTCGAGCCGGAGCCTCCCGCTCCTGCTCCACCCGCGCCATCATCGGCGCTGGGGAACAGATCCAGCACCACGCAGGAGGCGACACCAAACGGAACAAGGAAGACGAGCGCTACCGAGCGCCACGCGCGCTGCACCACGCTCGAAGTATCGCGTAGTCGGCCGTGGGTCGTTCCAGGATTCGGCCTTTACAATCCCGCCTGAATGCTCGATGAATCGAACATGCGAACATTCGTTCGATTCCTCTGCGCGGGAACGTGGGCCGCGGCGGGGCTCGCGCCCTCGACCGTCCATGCGGGCGTCGACTGCGGGTGCGACCACACCGTGATGCCCGGCACCACCGGCGTCGATGGTGCTGCGCTGGGCCTCGAGCCGGGCGACGTCGTCTGCGTCATGGCCGGTCAGTACGAGTACATTCGCTTTCGAGAGATCCACGGGACGCCCCAGGCGCCGATCGTCATCAAGAACTGCGGAGGCGTCGTCGAGGTGCGCAACACCGACCGGGCGTATGCGATCGACTTCCAGGGGAGCTCCAACGATTTTCACCTGACCGGTACGGGTGACCCGGGGAGCGAGTACGGCTTTCGCGTGAGCGCGCCCGCCGTCAGCCCCTACCCCGGCGTGGGGCTGTGGTTCCTGGACAAGAGCACCAGCTACGAGGCCGATCACATCGAGGTCTACGACACCGGGTTCGCCGGGGTGATGGTCTGGCTCGACCAGCGGATGCCCAGGCTCGTCGAGTCCTCGATGCCGATCTCCGCCACGATCGCCGAGATGAGCACCTGGCGACCCGGC
>CALKVR010000746.1 GCA_938004815.1 uncultured Polyangiaceae bacterium
GGCCAGGGCCGCGCCGATCGCCTCGCTCTGGCCACGCTCTTCGGCGCCGATGCCGGGGTAGGCGCCCGGGGTGTCGATGAAGGTCAAGATCGGCAGGTTGAAGCGGTCGGCGAGCTCGTAGATGCGGATCGCTTTGCGGTAGCCCTCGGGGTGCGGCATCCCGAAGTTGCGCTTCATGTTCTCTTTGGTTCCGCGGCCCTTTTGCTGGCCGACGATGGCCACGTTCCGTCCGCGGAAGGTGCCCAGACCAGTGACGATCGAGGCGTCGTCGGCGAACCGGCGGTCGCCGTGGAGCTCGACGAACCCGGTCACGAGCCGCTTGACGTAGTCGAGCGTGTAGGGGCGAGCCGGGTGCCGAGAGAGCTGCACCTTTTGGATGGGGGTCAGATCGCGGAACGTGTCTCGGGCGACCCGCGCGAGCTCGGCCTCGAGGCGCGCGAGCTCGGGATCGGGCGCGTCGTCGCGTTGCCCCTGCTCGTTACGCGCCGCGGCACGCAGCTCACGCACCCGATCGCACAGCTCGGCGACGGGTTTCTCGAACGGCAAGACGTGCAAGGCACCGCACCTTGCGCCCGACCGGCGCGCTTGTAAAGCCCGATTGCTGCGCGTTATGGCCCTGGGTCGCTCACTGGGGAACGCTGACGACGCCGCAGGGGAAGTCGCCGCTCACGGTGTGCGAGCCCTCTTGGATCGCGTCGCACGCGTCACCGAGCAGCTCGATCTCGGTGGGCGAGTTCGCCTGCCAGCCGTTGGGGTCGTTGCAAGGGATCGGCATCCCGTCGATGTACACGGTGCCCTCGCACGCCTTCGTGGGATCGATCGTGCCGTTCAGGTTGAGCGTGCAGGGGCGGATGCCGTTGATGATCTCGTCGAACGCGTCGGTCAGCGCCTGGGGATCGTTGGCAGGGTAGTACGTCGCGTTCCCCTGGCTGCCGTCGATCGGAAGGCCGAGGCCGGCGTTGGCCATCTCTTGCTGGTGCTGGTTCGAGACGTCGTCGCCGACCGCGATGATGTAGAGCTGGATGCCCTGCGCGAACGCGGCCTGCGCCGCCGCGATGGCCTCGGCCTGGCCGTTCTGTGGGTTCGGCTGCTCGCACGTGTCGGGCTCGCCGTCGGTCGCGAGGACGATCGCCTTCGGGCCCGGCTCGCCGAACGCCGCGAGGCCGGGGATGAGCGCGGTGATGCCGTCGCCGGTCGGCGTTTCGCCCTCGGGACCAGCGGGGCCGTAGACCGGGTCCATCGCGCCGGGGTTGTTGAGGGCGGGCGGGGTCACCTGCGCGAGCTGAGGGCAGTTGGCGCCGCCGTCGCCGGTGTAGAGGGAGAGCGAGAAGCGCACGACGCCCTGGAGCTGGGTGACGATGCCGTCAGCGGGGTTCATCAGCACGTCGTAGAGGACGTCCCACCGGTTCCCGCCCCCGAACTGCTCGGTCATGCTGCCCGACTGATCGATCATCAAGAGGACCGTCGGCGTGGTCGGCTCGAACGTCACCGAAATCCCCGCGCAGCCGCTGCCCGTACCGCCACCCTGACCGAAGCCGCCACCCTGACCGAAGCTCGCGGTCGAGCCCTCGCCGCCGCAGCGCCCGCGGTCGGTGCACTCGACCCCGGCTTCGCACTGGCCGCCATCGGGGGTGCAATCGGCCAAGCACTTGCCCTCGGCCCCGCAGTAGAGCCCCGGCGCACAGTTCACGTCGAGCGCGCAGGGCTGACCGCACTCGTCCTTGTAGACGGTGGTGCAAGGGTCGTTGCCGGTGCCCTCGTCACAGCCGTCGCAAGACGCGATCGCCGCGACGAAGAGAGGAACGGCGAGCGCAGAGAAGCGGCGGGAAAAGAAAGCGGAAGAGCGCATCGGGTGGTCCTCCATGAGGGGTACCAACAGGGTATCCCCGCGCATCGGTCACTCAAGCCGAAATAGTGCGGCCGCACGCGATCGGGAGGCGACACGCGCGCTCGTCGTGCGGCCGTGTGGCACACGGCCCGACCCAGCAGGTGATCAGGTTCGTGACCGTGCTGTCAGCGCGCCGGCCTCAGCGAACGCCGAGGCTCAAGCGCGCGATCTCGCTGAGCGTGGTCTTGGGGACAGTCAGGTTGAGCTTGATGGTCCCCTTGCCGCCGTCGGTCGCCGACGATCGGAAGAAAGCCGGCGAGCTACCCTTTTGCGGGAGGGTGTCGAAGAGCCGGTTGAGCTCGGCGACGGCCGAGAGCACGTCGTCCTCGGGCTTCGAGGGCTTCTTGGGGTCGGCCGGGGGCTTGGAGAGGAGGAAGAACGGGAGGAACGACGACTTGAACGTCGCGGCGGAGAAGAAGTACCCGGTGCTCGCGCTGCCGGCGCCGAGCGGCCCGAGGTCGGCCCGCTCTTTCAGCGGCGTCTTGGCGTCGCGTGTGGTGACGATGCGCTCGGCCAGCTCTTCGGGCTCCATGCCCACCGCGATCCACGAGCCCTCGGGGCTCGGCGCCACCATGAAGACGAGCGTGGCGTCGGACTTGTCGACCTTGCTCTGGAGGCGAACCTCGATCGACGTCGCGCCGTTGCCGAGCTTGGCCGGGGCCTTGCCGTTCTTCATCGTGATGACGAGATCGTTTTGCGCCTTCATCGCCTTTTGTACGCCGGGCTGATTGAAGGCCGCGACGAGGTCCTTCATCCACTTGCCGAGCGCGTCGGGCTTCATCGTCGTGCCGACGAGAGACCAGCCGCTCAGCTCGGCGAAGGCGCGCTGCCACTTTTCTTTGGCGTTCTTGGGCTCGGCGGGCTTGGTCAGCCGGGTCGAGCCGCTGAACGCGACCACGACCGCGCCCTTCTCCAAGGGCAGATCGAGGAGCGCGGCGACCTTCTTGCGCTCGGCCTCGCTGCCGATCTTGCCGCTCGCCATCGCACCGACGACGAGGTCTTTCATCAGCTTGACGCCCTCGGCGTACGAGGCCGGGTCGCTCATGGTCGTGAACGCTCCGCTCGACGACTCGCGCGGGCCCTTCCAGAAGAGCGCGGGCGGGGGCCCGGAGGGGGTGGCGAAGCTGGTCTTGGCGACCCACGACGTCTTGCCGCGGAAGCCGGCCGACGCGTCGAGCGCGATCCCGG
>CALKVR010000747.1 GCA_938004815.1 uncultured Polyangiaceae bacterium
GACGAGCTGGGAGAAGATCGCGATCATCCGCCGCTGGTACCTCGATCAGTTCAAGTACCTGGTCGAGCGCCTCGACGCGGTGCCCGAGGGTGAGGGCACGATGCTCGACAACACCGTGGTGGTTTTGGGCAGCGAGATCGTCCGCGGCAACACGCACAGTCACGTCGACCAGCATTTCATCATCGCCGGCGGTGGCGGCGGCACCCTCAAGCAGGGCCAACACCTCACCTACGGCACCCGCAACCACAGCGATCTCTTGATCACGATCCTCCACGCCATGGGGATCGAGGCGAACGACTTCGGCGATCCCGGCTACGTCAGCGGGCCGCTCACCGAGCTGCTCGTCTGACAGGCCGGTGCATGCGCCGGCGGCTCGGGCTCGCACTGGTCGCGATGAGCTGCGCGCAGGCGGCTTGTGACGCCCTCCCCTTCTTCGAGAAGCCCAAGAAGAAAGAGAAGAAGAAGCCGGCAGAGGACGACGAGCCCGCCGTCGCCGAGGCGACGGCGACCGCGGCCGTCTCGAGCACGGCGGCGCCGGCAGCGACGCCCAAGAAGCCCGTCGTCATCTACGACTCGCCAGAAGCACCGACCCGCAGCGACGCCGGGCTCATGGAGAAGCCGGACGGCCTCGTGCGCGCCATCAACGACGAGCTCGGCGAGAGCCCGCGCGTCCTGAGCGTCACGATCTTCTACGACTACGCCGTCGTCGAGACGCGTGATCCCGACAACCCGAAGCGCAAGCGCAAGTTCACGCACCGAGGCGGCGCGCTCCGCGAGTGGGACAGCAAGGTCACCATCGATCACGACCCAAAGCGATTGGAGCGCGACGAGTTCGCGCTCTCCGAAGTCGACTGGAAGGCCCTACCCAAGGCGACCAAGGACGCGCTCACGCGGTTCGACGCCGGCCCCGAGCGGCTGACGCACGCGAACGTCGGTCGCAGCAACACGGCCAAGGGGGTCGAGATCCACTACCACCTCAAGAGCGACACGCGCTCGGGGATGGTCATGTACACGGCCAAGGGCAAGTTCATCGAGCTCCACAAGTACTGACCGGAGCTGCCCCGCAAGAGCGGCACCGATCTGCCGCGCCCGCGCGGCACCTGCTACGAAAGAGCGGCAAATCTGCGCCATTTCTTGCGGCACGGCCCTTGATAAGGGGGCGGGCAGGAGGTCTCGGAATGGTGAAGTTGGAACGGCTGGTCGTGGGGCTCGGCTTGGTAGCGCTCGTCGGTTGCGGGCCCGACGTGAGCGGCGATTGGGATTTCGAAGACAACGGCAACGGCTTCAGCGACACGATGACCCTCGAAAAAGACGGCAGCGGCGAGCGAACGATCCAAGGGTACGTTCCGGTCTCGTGCGGCGACGTCTCCGGCGACGCGCGCTTGACGCTCGCCTTCGACGTCGAGTGGGAGCTCGACGGCGACACCATCGAGCTCAAGCTCGAGTGCAAAGATGCCTCCGCCCGCCTCGACGGATGCGTGCCGCTCGACGGTTGCTCCGCCGTGAACGAGGTCTTCGGCTTCGACCTCGACTACGACGGCGAGTGCGAGCTCAACGACGACGGTGACGAGATGGACTGCGACTTCGACGGGCTCGACGACACGCTGACGTTCGAAAAGGGCTGAGACGGGGCCGCTACTCGCCCCAGCCCTCGATGATCTCGCGCAGGTGGTCGAGCGCGCGTGCGCAGTAGAGGCCGTCTTCGATCCGCTCGTCGAAGTTGTACCGAACCGTGATCAGCTTCTTGTTGGCGCCGCGCTCGGTCACCTCACGCACCCGCCCCAGCGCGGCGAAGATGGGGCAGTTCCCCCACTCGTAGTGGTGGTGGTAGACGGCCTCGAGACCGACCGAGCCGAGGTTGGCGACGAACATGCTCGCGTAGAGCGGATCGTGACCGATGACGGCCTTGGGGAGCATGTTGCGCGCGTCGAGCCAGCCCGCGAGCTTGACGAAGCCGTACACGACCGGCGGCGGAAACTTGAGAAAGAGGCGCATCTCCTTGTCGCTGCTCGAGAGCTCCGCGCTCTTGCCCTCGCGCAGCCCGCCGCGCAGCTCGTCGATGTGCTCTTCGAAGGTGCCGGTCGGTGAGAACGCGCGCTTGACCACCACCATGGGCGCGTCGTCGTTCATCGCCTTCTTGGCCGAGAAGCCGATCTCGATCGCCTTGCGCTGATAGAGGTGCGGGCCCGCGGTAAAGCGGTTGAGGCGCGGCCGCTCCGCGAGCGTGCGCACGGCCGCGTGGATGTACGCCTGAAACAGCGTGAGCCGGGGCTTTGCGCCGGCCGCGTTCCGGCGCTCGAGATCGTCGAGAAGCCGGGTGACGTCGAGCTCTTGTTCGAACAGCACCTGCGCCTGCGCGCGCTGCGGCATGATGTACGGCATGATCGCCCGCGTGGGCGGCACGTCGCGGACGAGGTCTCCGTCGAACCGGTTGAAGAGCGGCACGGACGCCTCCTAACGCGGAGGCTGCGGGCTATCCACCCGTTGTGCACGCCCGGTTCGCTTGAAGTCCGAACCCTGCACAACCAGGCCACGCACCCGCCGATGGATACGCTGCGATCCATGCGGTTACGCGAGAGAATGGGCCCCGGGCCTCGCCGCACCCACAGTGGCACACGGGCTGCACACGTTCGCCTTCGGCTGTTCACCAAACCTGAGGGGCCGATGAGAATCTTGCTTGGGCTGATCGCCGCGACCTCTCTCGGCGCCTGCCTGCCCGAGGACGCCCAGAGCCAGAGCCAGGACCAGAGGTCATGGGTGGGCTCCAGCTTCGTCTTCAACCCAGGAGCCGAGGCAAGCGGCGAACCCGATATGGCCAACGCCTACTGGCTCGCGCGCATGACGCAGCTCAGCTACGGGACGCTTCGCGAGCTCGAAGAGGGCTTGGTTCGCGACGGCGTCGACGCGAACGACGTCAGCGTTCGCATCTTCGAGACCGAGACGACGGCCGCCTTTTTCATCGAGCACGAGCTCGCCGACTTCGTCGTCATCCGCGGCTCCGACTCGTTCTACGACTGGATCGTCAACGTCTCGGCCCAACAATGCGAGACCGCGATGGGCCTCGCGCACTGCGGCTACGTCGACGCCCACAAGGAGCTCTTCGAGGACACCGACCTGAAGACGCTGCTCGAGGAGCAATCGCAGAGCGGCAAGCCGCTCTACATCACGGGGCACAGCCTGGGCGGTGCTCTCGCGACGATGATGACGGCGGCCGCTCGCCAGAAGAGCTGCCGCTTGCCGTGCGAGCCGACCTTCACCGCGCTCTACACCTTCGGCGGGCCGAGGGTGTTTGCCGACGTAGTCGCGCCCGACGTCTTTGCCGATCTCGGCGACGTCAACACCCACGTGTTCCGCTTCGCCAACAACCGCGACCCCGTCGTGGTGCTGCCGTCGAGCGATTGGGGGTACCTGCACCTTTCACCGGAGGGCGACGAGGCGGCGACGATCGTGCACATCGGCGCTCTCGGCTCGAAGGACTACGTCGGCATCGGCGAGCAGGTGCCCTACGATCGCAACGGCGCGCCCATCGACAACCACCGCATCGAGAGCTACCGCCGGGGGATCTACAGCCT
>CALKVR010000748.1 GCA_938004815.1 uncultured Polyangiaceae bacterium
GTTGAAGGCGAGCCTGGCCGCGCCGCCTGGCGCGGGCCGCGCCGCCGCGCGACCCAAGCGACCCGCCGCGCGGCCCAGACGAGCCGTGTAGCGTCAGGCGTCGTCGATCTTGGCCACGACGTCGTCGGTCGTGGCCTTGCCGGCGGCGACCTCTTTGGCGGCCGCCTCGATCTCGGCCTGCTTGGCCTTGGCGGCGGCGTCGACGTCGGCCTTGGCCTTCTCGAACTCTTCTTTGGCCTCGGCCTTCATCGCGGTGAACGTCTTCTTCGTCTCTTTGCCGAGCGTCTTGAGATCGCCGCCGTCGGCGAAGTGCTTCTCGACGGTGCGCCCGAGCGCGTAGGTCGTCGTGTAGCCGGCGGCGGCGCCGACGACGCTGCCCCACACCGGCACGAACTTCACGAGCTGCGTGACGGCCGTGCGGGCGAGGCCGAGGCCGAGGGCGCCGAAGAAGCTCGAGGCCGCCTCTTTGCGGCTGAGGCGGTGGCCATAGATGTGCCCGATGTCGGTGATGAGCTCGCCCTGGACGCCGTAGATGACCATCTCGGTGATGAGCGAGATGCCGGGGAACGGGTTAGCGCCGAGCACGCCGGCGAGGAAGGCGCTGCGGCCGATCTTCTTGCGCGCGCGTTTCTCGCGCTCGGCGGGGTCGACCGACGCCGCCTCGTCGTCGCGGCGCTTGGCGGCGGCGTCGAGGAGGTGCGACACCGTCCCGGCTTCGTCGGCGAGGCCGAAGGTCTCCCGCAGCTTGGCCAGGATCTTGGACTCCTCGACATGGGTGTCGCCATCGGCGATCGAGAGAAGCAGCGCCGCCCGGTAGGTCGCGTGACGCACCTCGGCGTCGGTGATCTTGTTCAGCTCGCCGTCGACGTCGATGTCCGCCTCGAGGAGTTTGCCGAGGTCGGCCATCGGCGCGAGCTCTTGCAGGGCTTCTTCGAGGTGCGCCCTTTCGGCGGTCGCGAGGTGCCCGTCGGCGCGCGCGACTGCGATCATCACCTTGAGCCCAGCGAGCGCTTGATCATCTGCCATGTCGTCTCCTCTTCTGCGGGGCAGCGCAGCATACCGGAGCGCTCCTTCGCGAGGCCGGTCATCGCGAAAATATGATGGATGACATAGAAATCATGGCGGCGCGGCTCCTTGGAAAGCGAGTGTTTGCGGTGCTCTTGGTGGCGGCGGCGGCCTGCAGCGACCACGCGACGAGCCCCGAGGGCGGTGACGGCAACGGCGGTAGCGGGCCACACCGTCAGCGCCAGCGCACTTCGACGAGGCGCGTCTCTTGGCTCAAGAAGCCGGTGGGCCGGGTGTAGCTGAGGACGTCGACGGCGCCCCCCTCTCTCGCCAGCTCGGGGTGCGCGATGAGCGCGTAGTCGAAACCCTCGGGCGGCTCGCGGCCTTCGCCGATGCGGCTCGCGTCCGACCAAGGCCCCTCGGGCGCGGGGGCGGTCCGGACGCGCATCTCGTTGCCGCCGGGCTCCATGTAGATCGCGACGTAGCTGCCGAGGTAGGCGCTGTAGTGGACGGAGAAGAGGGGCGCGCCGTCGAAGATCTCCTTTGCGGCGCGCCAGTCTTTGCTCCACGCCTCGCCGTCGTAGAAAACGTAGGCGCTGCGATCGTCGACGCGCGAGAAGGCGACGCGCGCGAGCTTGCACGGTTTCGTGGCGCCGCCCTCACAGGCATAGGTGTAGACGTCGCCGTCGACGAGCACGGCGGCCGCGCCCCAATCCGGCTCGTCGTCGGTGAAGAGCGGGGGCTCGACACGCGCGGCAGGCTGTGACGGGTCGGTCCAGATCGCGACCGAGCCAGAGCGGCTCTCGAAGTCCCACATGCCGTCGGGCCCGGTGATCATGTTCACGTAGAACACGATCGCGCGTGAGCCGTCCGAGACGAGCGCCTGCGGCCAGGGCGTGAGCCGCCGCGGCTCGTCGCGATGCGCCAGGTTGAACGCGGTCTCTTCCGCGGTATGCGGGAGGAGCTGGAGCGGCTTTTTGTCGTCGCCGAGGGCGTGCTCGAACGGGCCGAGCGCACCGAGCGCCGTCGAGGACCACGTGCTGCTCCGCCACTGAAAACCATCCGCGGCAGGCTCGGTGAAGAGGGTATCGCCGAAGACCCACACGCTGCGCCCGCCGAGCACCACGCTGAACCCGACGTCGCGCGCGGTGCACGTCGGCGGATTGGGCACGGTTCCGACGTCGGTCACGGACCTCGCCGGATTGGTCGCCGCGGAGCACGCGAGGAGACCCGCCACGAGCGGCAGCCGCCAGGTCAGTCGAAGCGTCGAAGGAGCGGTGTGCATGAGGGCGGCCACAGGTACCGATTCGTAGAGGGCGCCAGCATCGACACCGACGCGAGCACGCTCGTCAAAATAGCCACGACGACGAGCCGTGCTCACCCGTCGATCACGAAGTCGGCGGTTTCGAGACAGCGCCGCGATCGCGCAAACAGTCACTGGCCTTCCGGATGAACGCCTCGGCGTCGGCGAGAGCCTCCTTGGCGAGCTCCTCGGTCGCGTCGAAGGCGCGCTCGTAGTCGGCCATGTCGCGATAGGTCGAGAGTCGGCCGAGGCGCGCGGCGTCGGATGCGTCGAACCCTGCGCCCGCGAGGTGAGCCGCAATCAACCCCGGGAGGCTCCGATGCCGCCGGGGCTCGACGCCCTCGGTGAGGAGCAGCGCGCACGCGTAGTGGAACGCGGCGTAGTAGGTCCGCGTCAGGGCGTCGTTGAAGAGCTTCAGATCGATGAGGGCGCGTGCGGCAGTCAGCGCCTGCGAGCCATGTGTGACCTCACGGCTGACGTCGTCGGCGCTCATGGGCGAGCGCCGTCCCGCTCGATCTCGGTGGCCAGGCCGCGTCCGGCGGCGGAGAGCGCACGAAAGGCCTGGGTCGAGAAGGGGAGTGGCGCGATCGTCACGCCGTGGACCAGCCCATGCTCGGTCGCGACGGTGGCGACGGCCCCCATCTCCAGCTGGGTCAGGCCGTCGACGAGGACGAGGACGTCCACGTCCGAGTCCTCGGTCGCTTCGCCGCGAGCGTACGAACCGAACAGCACGACGTCGCGAAGCCGATCGGCAAAGATCGCCCCGAGCTTCTGGCGAAGCGCCATCAAACAGGGGCGGAGATGCGGAGGCATCATCGCCCGCGATGGTACCAGACCCGGCGCAGTGGGGAGCCGACCTCAGACCACGACGACCTTCCACGCGAGCATCGCGCCATCGGTCATCTGCGCGTACTCGACCTCGGTCGCGGCCTCGTAGATGCCGTCGGCGGCGTTCGAGGTGTCGGGCTGGCCGAAGCCGACGTACTCGGGGTGGGTCGCGAAGATCTCGTCGACGATCGCTTGCGGCCAGAAGATCTGCGATGTCGCGTAGACCTGGTTGCCGACGCGGACCTGAAAGTGGATGTGGATCGCGCGGCCGCCGTACCAACCAGGAAAGCAGGTGTCGAAGTAGACCTTGCCGTCGGCGCCGCCCGTCTGCACGCCGCGGTACCACTTGCCGGCCACGGCCTCCGGGTCGTCGAGCGTACACAGCGAGGCCGCGTCGCTGCCCGAATAGAGGCCCTCGATGTTGGTGTGCCAGATGTCGACGGTCGCGTTCGGGACCGGGTTGCAGCTCTCGTCGACGACCAAGAAGGCGAGCCGCACCGGCAAGCCCGTGCCGCCCTCGCTGACGTCTTCACGCTCGATCGTGTCGGCGTAGCACGGGCCGAGCGTCATCTCGGGCGTCAGCGTGCAGGGGTTACCGAGCGGATCTTCGAACGGGTCGGGGTAGCTCCGCTTGTCGGTCATCGACATGGTGCCGCCGCTCGCCCAGCCGCCGCTCGACCCGCTCGACGTCGAGGTCGCGGTCGAGCCACTGACCGACGTGCTGGCGTTCGCCGACGAGGTCCCGTTGCCCGAGCCCGAGGCGGTGCTGGACCCGGGGCCGGTCGCGCTGCCGCCCCCGCCGCCCGTGGCCTGCTCGTCGTCGGCGCACGCGGTGATGCCGGTGCCGACGAGGGCGGCGCCGTACGAGAGCGCCGAGCGGCGGGTGAGGGTGGAGGGGCGGTCGTCTTGCTTCATGTCGATCGCGCGATCCTACTCGCGAAGCGGCAGGTTCACCACGCCTCGCCCTGGCGGCGCCACCCGCGAAAGCGGCGTCCGCCGGCGGCACCCCGCTGCTTTGCGGGGATTCGGGCCCGTCGCGCTGGCACTCGCTTCGCTATGCGGCCCCGCCATGCAAGCGACTGCGCTCACGCTCGGTTTGGTCGGTCTCGACGCGCACCTGGTTCAGGTCGAGGTCGACTCGGGCCGCGGCCCATCGTCTTTCCACCTCGTCGGCTTGGCCGAGGCCGCGGTGCGCGAGTCGCGCGTTCGCGTGCGCGCCGCGCTCAAGCAGCTCGCGGTCGACCTCGACGAGCACGTCATCACCGTGTCGATGTCGCCTGCCGACGTTCGCAAGACCGGCAGCGCGTTCGACGTCGCCCTCGCCGTCGGCGTGCTCGGCGCGCTCGGCTGCGTCGAGCCCGAATCGCTCCGCAACGTCGCCCTCCTCGGTGAGCTCGGGCTCGGTGGCCAGATCCGCGGCGTGCGCGGCGTGCTCCCGTCTCTGGCGACCGCCAAGCGCCTCGGCATCACGCGCGCCATCGTCCCCGCCG
>CALKVR010000749.1 GCA_938004815.1 uncultured Polyangiaceae bacterium
ACGGCTCGAGCTCGAGGACGCGCACGTCGAGGCCGGCCGGGGCGAGCCGCCAGGCTGCCGAGAGGCCCGAGACGCCCGAGCCGACGACGACCACGTCACACCCCTCGGTCGGGCGCGAGCGGAGCCCGGCGCCCGGCGACGGACCGCGTAGCAAGTGACCGATCCCGTGCGATGCGCCCCGGGTCTCGCCGGGCAGCTTCTTCGGAGACTCTCCCAGCTGCGCCAAGAGCCACCCCGACGCCGTGGCCTGGAGCATCGCTCGGCGCGTCGTCACCGAGACCACTCTCCCCACTCGGAGGTGTAGAGGGCCACGAGCTTTTGATCGTTGAGGCGGTTGATCGGCGCCTCGACGCGATCGCGATCCTTGGCGAAGTGAAAGAGCTCGGGCAGCAGCGTGTCGTCGAGGTAGCGCAGCCGCTCGGCGGGGACCTCGAGCTTCTTCGGCGCCTCGAGGCCAGGGCCCCCCGCGAGCACGAAGCCCCAGTCGCCGAAGCTCGGCACGTACGCATGGTAGGGCCGCGTCTTGAACCCGGCCTCCTCCATCGTCGCCACGATGCTCCAGAACGTCTTGCGCGCGTAGCCGGGGCTCGTGGCCTGCACGACGGCGACGCCGCGCACCGAGAGGTGCTCGCGGAGCATCAAGTAGAACGAGTCGGTGTAGAGCTTGCCGACCGCGTAGTTCGAGGGGTCGGGAAAGTCGACGATCGCGAGGTCGTAGGCGAGCTCCTTGGACTCGTCGAGCCAGCGGAACGCGTCGGTGTTGTGGATCGACACGCGCGAGTCGAGGAGGGCGTCGCCGTTGAGCTCGCGCCCGAGGTGGTGCTTGCTGAAGAGGTCGGTCACGGCGCCGTCGAGATCGACGAGGTCGACCCGCTCGAGCTCCGGGTATCGAAGCAGCTCGCGCACCGCCAGGCCGTCGCCGCCGCCGAGGACGAGCGCGCGCCGCGGCGGACTGCCTAGCGCGGCGATCGGTGGGTGCACGAGCGCCTCGTGGTACCGGTACTCGTCGTCGCTGGAAAACTGGAGGTTGCCGTTCAAGAACAAGCGCGTCGTGCGGGGAGAGCGGGTGATGACGACGCGCTGGTACGGGGACTGGCTGACGTACACGATGGGGGCGCCGAAGAAGTGCTGCTCGGTCGCCTTGATCACGTCGCCCAGCCAGAGCCCGACGAAGGCCAGCGCCGTCAGGACGAGCAAGGCGCTGGCGCGGAGGCGAAAGGCCACCGGCCGTGGCAGCGGGAACAAGAGCGTCCCGATGAACGCGACCACCGCGTTCAGAGCGCCGAAGAGGAGGCTCGTCTGGTGGATGCCGAGCTTGGGGAGCAAGAGAGCCGGGAACAGGACGCTCCCGACGAGGGCCCCGACGTAGTCGAACGCGAGGACGCGGGCGACGAGATCCTTGAGGTCGAGCGAGAACTTCAGCAGCCGGAGCAGGATCGGGATCTCGAGGCCGACGAGCGTCCCGATGATGACGACGAACGCGTAGAGCGCGACCTTGAACGCGCCGAACGACGTGTAGATCTTGAAGAGGAGCGGCGCGCTGAGGCCGCCGGCGAGGGCCACGCCGAGCTCGATCTCCACGAAGCGCACGAGGAGGTCGTCCTCCAAGTACTTCGATAACCAGGAGCCCACGCCCATCGCGAAGAGGTACAGGCCGATGATCAGGCTGAACTGCGCGACGCTGTCTCCGAGCACGTAGCTGGCGAGCGTCCCGCTGACGAGCTGGTAGACGAGCCCGCTCGCGGCGATGACGAAGACCGATACCAGGAGGGACGGGGAGACGAGCCGCTTGGGGACGGCCATGGGCCGCTTGTAGCACCCCCCTCGCGCAGCGAGGGGGCCTGGACGCAGGAATCTACAGGGACCGAGGGTGCCCTGCACTCCTGCCCCCCCAACTCCAACAGACTGCTAGCATGACCCCGCCAATGTCCCAGGGCTCTCCCCTCGACCGTCAGGCGCCGTGCCCCAACTGCGGCGCGCCGATGACGTTCAAGTTCGCCGGGGCGAAGGCGCAGGTCTGCAAGTTCTGCAAGTACCTGGTCGCCCGCACCGATCGCGGTTTGGCAAAGGTGGGGCAGGTCGCCGACCTGGTCGAGATCCCGTCGCCCCTCGCGCTCGGTACGACCGGGTACTGGGACCGCAAACGGTTCGAGGTCGAGGGGCGCGTCCAGCTCGATCGGGTCGGGGCGTCGTCTGCGCCGTGGCAAGAGTTCGCGCTCGTGCTCCAGGACACCGGCGAGACATACTGGATCGCCTACGCTCAGGGTCGCTGGTACTGGACGCGCGAGGTCGAGCCGACCCCCGAGCTGCCGCCGCTCGGCCGGCTGCGGCCGGGCGTACAGATGCAGCTACCGGCAGCGGGGCCGGTCGTGATCGCCGAGGTCGGCCGCCGCAAGGCGGTCTCGGCCGAGGGCGAGCTCCCGTTCGTCGCCGCGCCCGGCGTCGTCACCCCTTACGCCGACTTCAGCGGTCCGAACGGCCTCTTCGGTACGATCGACTACGGCGACGGGCAGAGCATCCCGCCCAAGCTGTTCGTCGGCCGCCAGTTCGATCCCACGACGTTCAAGCTCGACTCGGGGCAGCCGCTCGAGGTCTCGCAGGCGCAGGTCGAGGCCTGCGCGTGCCCGAACTGCGGCGGTTCGCTCCCGCTCGTCTCTCCCGGCACCTCCGAGCGGATCGTCTGCAAGTACTGCGGCACGATCAGCGACATCAAGCAGGGGGGCGCCGCGCTCGAGGCGCTCGGCCAGGCCCCGCGCCCGCCGGTGAACCCGTACATCCCGCTCGGCGCCGAGGGCATGCTGCGCGGCAACCGCGTCATCTGCATCGGCTTCGTCGTCCGCGGCACCACCGTCGACGGCGAGCGCTACCGCTGGCGCGAGTACCTGCTCTATGCGGGCCCGAGCGTCGGGTACGCGTGGCTGATGGAAGAGGACCTGAAGTGGCAGTTCGTCACGCCGCTCTCCCCGGGCGAGGTGAACGCGGCCGGGATGGAAGCGCACTACAAGGGCAGCCGCTATGCCTACAAGCAGAGCGTCTCGGCGCAGGTCGAGTACGTAGTCGGCGAGTTCTACTGGAAGGTCCAGATCGGCGAGACGGTGCAGGCCACCGAGTACGCGGGCCCCGGCGGCAACGTCAGCGTCGAGCGCGACCAGAACGAGGTGAACACGTCGTTCTGTGCGCCCATCTCGGGGCAAGAGATCGCGCAGGCGTTCCGCATCGCGCCCCCGCCCAGCGCGCCCATGTTCTCGTCGGTCACGGGCGACGGCACCGGCGGGAGCGGCAAGGGCTGCAGCCCCACGCTCATCTGGGTCGTCATCGTCATCGTCATCATCCTCTTCGTGATTCTCTCGGATTGCGACGGCGGCACGGGCGGCGGCGGCGTGTACGTGGGCCCCGGCTTCAGCGGCAAATAGCCACAGCGACGGCGCGAATTTGGCCCGCGCGACCGCCCCGGGTCAGTTTCGGGCCATGCGCTCATCCTGGGCCACGCTGGCGGTCTTCGCCGCGCTCGCGTTCGCAGGGCCTTCTGCGTCCGCGAGGCCCGCGAACAAGGCGCGGTCGGCGTCTCGCGACGTCGACCTGTCGTCGATCGAGATCGAGGGCAACCGCGCGACTGCCCCGCGGCGAGAGTCCGGCGAGCGGGTCACGCTCACCATCGACCCGTACCTCCAACGCGCCGCGTACCGGGCGCTCGTGAAGTCCAAGGCGCCTAGCGGAGCCCTGATCATGAGCGACGTGCGCACCGGTCGCGTGCTCGCGTGGGTCGCGATCGGCAAAGAGGGCGATCTGGTGCGCAAGGCGAAGTACCCCGGGGCGAGCCTCTTCAAGATCGTCACCTCGGCGGCGCTCATCGACGAGGGTTCGGTGAAGGCGACCGACGTGATCTGCTTCCAAGGAGGCGAGAGCCGCCTGCGCGAAGAAGACCTGAAGCCCGGGTGTCACGCGGGCGACAGCCACGTGCGGTTCGACAAGGCGCTCGGCAAGAGCATCAACGCCGTCTTCGGAAAGCTCGCGCTCTCCCACCTCGATCAAGCGAAGCTCGACACGATGGCGCGCGCGTTCGGGATCGGCAAGCCGCCGCCTCTCGACCTCCCGAGCGACGCTACGATGACGCGCGTCCCGAAGGACCGCCTGGGGCTGGCCCGCGCCGCCGCCGGCTTCGGGAAGTCCAAGATGTCGCCGCTCGCCGCCCTCGACGTCATGCAGACGATCGCCAACAAGGGCGAGCGCATCCGTCTTCGCGTCGCCGGTGACCAAGCGAGCGTCACCCGCAGCTCGCTCGGCCACGTCATCGACGAGGAGGCTGCCACGCGCCTCGTTCGGATGCTCGAGGTCACGACCCGTACCGGGACGAGCGCGAAGGCGTTCGAGCCGCGCGAGGGCAAGCCGGACGTATCCGTCGCGGGAAAGACGGGCACGCTCGCCTACGAGAAGCCGAAGCGCCTCGTGTCCTGGTTCGCGGGCTTCGCGCCGTCACGCGACCCCGAGGTCGCGATCGCGGTGCTCCTCGCCAACGACGAGAAGTGGTGGAAGAAGGCCAACGAGATCGCCCGCGAGGTGCTCGACGCGCACTTCGAACGCAAGTAGGTGGCTGGTGCTTTTCGCCGATAGCTTCCTGTACGTGAGCACGCACCGCAGGCCGCAACGCCGGCAGCGCGACGGGATCGTCCGAAAGACGCCGGCTTTCTAGCCCCAGAGCTCGGTGAGGGGGCGGTTGCAGTACGCCGGGTCGCCGAACTGCGTGGCTGCGACCCCCATTACGTTCAAGATCGCGACGAGCAGGTTGTTGTGCGAGACGTCGCCCTCGGGCAGGTAGCTGATGTTCCGGCCCATCGGCAGCACCCCGGCGCCGCCGGCCAGGATGAACGGCGCGTCCATGTGCGAGTGGCTGTTGCCGCGTGAAATCTCGCTGCCGAGGACGACGAGGGTGTTGTCGAGCATCGTGCCCTCGCCCTCGGGCACGGCGTCGAGCTTGCCGAGCAAGTAGGCGAGCTCGGCCGCGTACCACTCCTTGATGACGCGGAGCTTGCCCCAGGCGTCGACGTCGGAGTCCGGCTGGTGGCCGAGGATGTGCTCGTCGTCGACGATCGGCGAGCCGTTGTAGGTGAGGAACGGGTAGGGCCGGTTGTTGGTCGACGCCGACCACTGGAGCGTCGCGACGCGCGTGATGTCGCACGCGAACGCCATGCTCAAGAGATCCATCTGCAGCCGGCCGATGGCGGGGTAGTTCGCGGGCTGCCCGAGCTCGACGGGGCTGCCGACCATGGGCAGCTGGCACGAGCCGCCGATGACGGCGCCGGGGTTGTCGAGCTGCTGCTCGAGCTTGCGTATCGCGTCGGCGTGGACGTCGATCTTCACCTTGTCGTCGGCGGAGAGGCGCGGCCCGAGGGCGCCGAGCTGACCCTCCACCGCGTCGAGGACCGAGTGCCTGCGGGCGCGCAGCTCGGCGAGGCCGACGGGGTCGGCGCCGAGCTGCGAAAACACCGTCTCGTACATGTTCCAGGGGCTGTCTTCGTTCGACACCGGCAGGTCGGAGCCCTCGTAGCTCATGACGGTGCGCACCTCTTTGCCGCCATAGTTGAGCGTCTGGACGCCGAAGTGGAGCGAGCGGCGCATCGTCGTCAGCCCCACGGTATTGGCAACGGCCTGGTCGACCGAGATGCCGCTCGCCCAGCCGGACGTGAGCGTCCCGCAGCCGCCTACCTGCGACCCGTCGTTGAGGGGCTGGCCCGTGAGCCACGCCATGCCCTGCTGGTGGGGCTCGCCGGGGCCGGTGTTGTGGACGTTCATGTCAAGGCCCCGCACGAGCAAGAGCTTCTGCTTGAACGGCTCGAGCGCCTGGATCATCGACCCCGCGAAATCCATCGCCGCCGGCAGCTCCCAGCCGCCGTTCGGCGTGTAGATGATGAGCAGGCGCTTGGGGAACTCGACGGCGCCGGCCTGGCGGCTCTCGAGGAACGGCAAGCCCAGGAGGACGCCGCCAGCGCCGCGGAGCAACGTGCGACGCGCGAGCGATCGAGGGCGGGCAATCAGGCGGCTCACGGCGCACCTCCTGCCGGGCGGTAGAGGAACGCATCGGATTGGGTCAGCGCCACCAGGAGCTCCTTGATGTTGCCGCCGCTCTCGCGGAACCGGTTCGCCAAGAAATCGAGCGTGCACGCGTCGGCGTCCATGTCGCCCCTGCCGTAGCCGTACCGGAACCATTGCTTGGCGTAGCAAGCTTCGACCTTGTCGCTCGACGCGAGCATGCCGGCGAGAGCGACCACGCCATCGAACGGACCGTCGACGTCGGTCTGGGCGAGCTCGCCAGTCGCGTCGATCGCGACGCCCGCCTCTTCGGTCCGGAACCGCCCGACGGTGTCGTAGCTCTCGAAGCCGAAGCCGATCGGGTCCATGAGCACGTGGCACCCGGCACACGTCGGGTCGGCGGTGTGCTGAGCGAACCGATCTTTGCCCGTCGAGCCGGGCGTGATTTCGGGGGCTTCGGTGCTGACGTTGGGCGGCGGTGGCGGCACGACGTCGCACAGCAGGTCTTCGCGGACGAGCTTGCCGCGCAGCGTGGGGGACGTCTGGTTCGTGTGTGACTCGATGACGAGCAGGGTCCCGGTCGTAAGGAGGCCGGCGCGCTGGGCGGGGTCGAGATCGACGCGCCGAAACGCCTCGCCGGTGACGCCCGGGAGCCCGTAGAACGAGGCGAGGTCCTCGTTCACGAACGAGTACGGCGCCGTCAGCAGGGTGGTGAGGTCGCCGCCGTCGTCGAAGATCGCGTGCTCGATGAAGGCGCTCGTCTCGGCCGTCATGAGATCGCCCACCGCGGGGGACCAGTCGGGAAACAGCGCTGCGTCTTTGGTGATGTTGCCGACGCGCTCGTAGTCGAGCCACTGTCGATGGAACTCGGCGACGACGGCGCGTGCCTTCGGTGACTCGAGCATGCGGCGCGCCTGGGCCTCGATTTCTTCACGTGTCTCGAGCGCGCCGGCCTCGGCCGCAGAGATCAGCTCGGCGTCGGGCATCGTGCCCCAGAGAAAGTACGACAGGCGCGAGGCCATCTCGTACGACGTCAGCGGTACGACGCCGTTGATCGCCTTCTCCGGCACGCCGAGCTCGACGCGGTACAGGAACGGCGGCGACTGGAGCGCGGTCTCGATCACCATCCGGATGCCGAGCCGGAAGTCCTCTTGGTCGCGGCCGAAGTCGTACTGGGCGAGCAGCATCGCGCGCTCTTCTTCGGTGAGCGGGCGGCGAAAGGCGCGCGGGCCGAACGTGTCGATGAACGCCTCGGCGCACGCGGCTTCGCCGTCGGTCGCCGGATCGCAGGGGAGGTTCTTGCTGAGAGGCGTCGTCGCGCGGTCCGACACGTCTTCGGCCGCGAGCATGTACTGTTCGGCGAGCGCCTGGTTCGTGATGAGCGACGCCGCGTTGTTGTTGAAGCCCAGGCCCTCTTCTTCGGATGGAAAGGCGGCGGCCGGGTCGGTGTCGTCGCCCAGCAGATCGCGGACGGTCAGGTTGTACTCGAACCGCGTCATTCGCCGGATCGGTGAGGGGACGGCGACGGGGCCCTCGGAGCAAATCGGTCCGACCACCGACTCGGTGCCGCCGTCGTCACCGATCTCGCCGACGCAGGCGGTGGTAGCCGACGCGGCCAAGAGGAGCGCTGAGAGGCGGTGGCGCCGCATCGGCTGAGCCTATCAAAAGGAGCCCTTGCGCGGCGCTGTATCCTCGTTAGGAGAGATAGAGGTCCGATGCACACGTGGCGGAACGGCGGGTGGTTGAACGAAGCCTGGCAGAACCGCCATCCGCCGGCAGGCAAGGGGTCCAAGCGGGGCAAAGACCTGATGCGCCGCCGGCTTTTTCTGCCGGGCCTCCCCGACGAGGTGAAGCGCGCTCTCGAGCTCGCCCGGGTGCAAGCTCGCCTCCAGCACGCTCCCTGGGTGGGGGCCTCCCCCGCGGTCCCCAACCGGCCCGCCTACGTCGCGCCCTCCCCGCCACCTGCCCCCGCGCCCGCTCCTCGCGTCGCCCGCCCGGTCGCCCCAGCCGAGCGAGCAGCGGCCGGCCCGCCGCTCACCCAAACGCTCCGGATGCGAGCCCTCTCCACCGGTCAGCCCCACTTCGCCCTCGGGACCCTCCTCTTCCTCCTCCCGCCCGTCGGCCTGCTCTCGCTCTGCAACCTCGGCGGACGGTTCCTCTGGTCGTCGTGCTCCGACGTCATCGGCCGGCGCGGCGTGTACGCCGTGTACTTCATTCTCGGCGCCGCGCTCTACCTCTGTGTGCCGTGGACCCAGCGCGGCGGGTACCTCGCGGTCTTCGTCATCCTGACCGGCGGCATCATCTCGATGTACGGCGGCGGGTTCTCGAC
>CALKVR010000750.1 GCA_938004815.1 uncultured Polyangiaceae bacterium
GATCAGGTGCTGGGCGCGCTGCGCCTCTTCGAGCGTGACGAGCTCACCGACATCGCCGCCCTGACCGCCGAGGCCGCGAGGGCGTGCCTCGACCTGGCGCGCCGCGAAACGTGGACGCTCATGCCCGGCTACACGCACCTTCAGCGCGCCGTCCCCCAGACGGTCGGGCACTGGGCGGCCGCGTTCGCCGAGGGCTTCACCGAGAGCGGCCGCGTGCTCGTGGGCGCGCGCGGCGCCTGCGATGCATCCCCGCTCGGCGCCGCCGCCGGCTACGGCGTCAACCTGCCGCTCGACCGCGAGGGGGTCGCGCACGAGCTGGGCTTCACGCGGGTCGCGACGAACCCGCTCTGGTCGCAGACGTCACGGGGCATGACCGAGGTCGTTGTCCTGGCTGCGGTCTGGCACGCGGTCGCGGTCGCGCGCCGGCTGGCGTGGGACCTCTCGCTCTTCACGACCGCCGAGTTCGGCTTCGTGACGCTGCCCGTCGACCTCACGACGGGGGCGTCGATCATGCCCAACAAGCGCAACCCCGACATCGTCGAGCTGGTGCGGGCGTCGTGCTCGGTCGTCGAAGGCGCGATGGTCGAGCTGATGAGCCTGTCGTCGCTGCCGTCGGGGTACCACCGCGACCTGCAGCTGACCAAGGCGCCCGTCATGCGCGCGCTCGCCGAGGCCCGCGGCATCCTGGCCGCGATCGTGCGGGTCGTCCCGTCGCTCCAGCTCGCGCGCGAAAAGATGGCCGCGGCCGTGACAGAGGACACGCTGGCGACGGACCGCGCCGTCGAGCTCGCCCGCTCGGGCCTCCCCTTCCGCGAGGCTTACCGGCGCGTCGCGGCCGAGGTCGGCTCGGCCGATGTCCCCGCCGGCGATGCCGCCGGCGCGAGCGTCCGGGCGCGCACGTCGCTCGGCGCCGCGGGGAACCTCGAGCTCGACCGAATCGGTCACTCACTCGATCGGCTCTCAGAAGACATCTCGCGTTCGCCCTCGTCGTCGTAGACTCCGCTCTCGGGCATGGCGGCGGAGCGGGCGGCGGACGACCGAGTGACGATCGTGAACGGGTGGCGCGGGGGCGACCGCGCCATCGTGCCGGTCGTCAAGATCGACCAGGACTACGTCTGGGTCGATGTGCTCGGAGAGATCCGTCGCTTCAGCCGGTCGACCGGCTTCGAGCACCCGCCCGGGGGCACCTGGAGCACGTGGCGGCTCTCCGGGAGAGATTACCGTCGGATGATGCCGTGATATTGCATTTGGCTTGCCTGCGGCACGATTGGGCGTTCGTGGAGGCGCTCGCTTCATGCTCAACCTGAAGACACTTTTCGCCGAGCTGGCGCCGGGTTCCACGAAGAAGATCGAGCTGGTGAGCGGCCGGCGGCCACGCCTCGTCGACGGCTCCACGGTGCGGCAGCTCGCCGACGAGATGCTCAACGACGAAGAGGTGCTCGATCTCTGCCGCGCGCACGGCGGCGGCAAAGAGCTCGACGATCTGGGCGACAAGCCGATCCGCTGGACCACCAACGGGCCCAAGGGTCCCGTCTCGGTCACCGTCATGATGAAGGGCCGCGAGGTCTCGGCCACGTTCGTCGCCGCCGGCG
>CALKVR010000751.1 GCA_938004815.1 uncultured Polyangiaceae bacterium
CTGACACAAGAGGGCTTCGCGGTCGTCGCCGTCGACGGCCTCAAGATCGAGCCGCTACCGGTCGCGCTCACCGGTGACGACACCCGCTCGCCGCGCCCGGTGCGCGACTTCGACGGCCTGGTACAGTCGCTCGACGAGCGCATCCTGCTCGGCTTCGGCGGCGTCAGCGAGTACGGCATCACCGTCCGCTGGGACAAGAACTTCCTGACGCTGCTCTATGTCTTGCTCGGGCGGTCGCGCAACTTCGCGTGCCACGGCGGCATCCGCTTCGGCGGCGCCATCACGCTCGAGGACGCGTGGCAGTACGGCTTCGACCACGTGGCGATCGCGGCCGGCGCCGGGCGCCCGACCCTGATCAACATCAAGAACAACCTCGCCCGCGGCATCCGTAAGGCGAGCGACTTCTTGATGGCCCTGCAGCTGACCGGCGCGCTCAAGCGCTCGGCCCTCGCGAACCTGCAGGTGCGCCTGCCGGCGGTCGTGATCGGCGGCGGCCTCACCGCGATCGACACCGCCACCGAGCTCATCGCCTATTACCCGATCCAGGTCGAGAAGACGGCCGAGCGCATCGAGGCGCTCATCACCTCACGGGGCGAAAAGGCGATCACCGAGATGTTCGACGCCGAAGAGCGCGCGTTCATCGCCGAGCAGCTGGGGCACGCCGCCCTCGTTCGAGAGGAGCGCGCCCGCGCCGCCGCCGAGGGGCGCACCGCCGATTTTTCGGCGCTGATCGACTCGTGGGGCGGGGTCTCGATCGTCTACCGCAAGAAGCTCGCCGACTCGCCCGCGTACCGCCTCAACCACGAAGAGGTCGCCAAGAGCCTGGAGGAGGGCGTCCGGTACCTCGAGAACCTCGCCCCGCAAGAGGCGGTGCTCGACGAGTACGAGGCGGTCCGGTCGATGCGCTTCACCAGGCAGGTGCTCGGCACCGACGGCAAGTGGGCCGACTCGGGCGAGGTCGTCGAGCTCCCGGCGCGCACCGTCTGCGTCGCGGCGGGCACCCAGCCCAACGTGACCTACGAGCGCGAGAACCCGGGCACCTTCAAGTTCGACAAGTGGGGGCAGTACTTCGCCCCCCACCGAGCCTGGGTCGACGACGACGAGAAGCTCCACGTCGAGCCGGTGGAGCGCGCGAGCGAGGGGTTCTTCACCAGCTACGACGACGGCAAACACACCGTCAGCTTCTACGGTGACAACCACCCGCACTACGCGGGCAGCGTGGTCAAGGCGATGGCCAGCGCCAAGGACGCCTACAGCTCGGTGCGCGAGCTCTTTCGCCACGACATCGCGCGGCTGCCCGCCGAGCCGCAAGCGGCGCGCGATGCGCGGCGCGTGGCTCTCTTCGCCAAGATGCGAGACGAGCTCGGCGCGGTCGTCCACGAGGTGAACCGCCTCACGCCGACGATCGTCGAGGTGATCGTGCGGGCGCCGGCCGCGGCGCGAAAGTTCCACCCCGGCCAGTTCTACCGGATGCAGAACTTCGAGAGCCTGTCGCGCGTCGTCGAGGGCGTGCGCCTCGCGATGGAGGGCGTGGCCCTCACCGGCGCGTGGGTCGACAAGGAGCAGGGGCTGCTCTCGCTCATCGCGCTCGAGATGGGCACATCGACGCGCCTCCTCGCCGGCCTCGTCCCGGGCGAGCACGTCGTCGTCATGGGCCCGACCGGGACGCCGACCGAGATCCCCGAAAAAGAGACGGTGCTCTTGGCCGGGGGCGGGCTCGGCAACGCCGTCCTCTTCTCGATCGCCAAGGCGCTCCACGATCGCGGCGCGCGCGTCATCTACTTCGCCGGCTACCGCAAGGGCGACGACGTCTTCAAGCGCGACGAGATCGAGGCCGGCGCCGACCAGGTCATCTGGTGCTCCGACGCGGGCGAGCACATCAGCCCGAGCCGGCCGCAGGACCGACACTTTCGCGGCAACATCGTGCAAGCCATGGTCGCCTACGCCACCGGCGAGATGTGCGGCCCCGAGCACACTACGTCGCTCGCGAGCGTGCGGCGCATCATCGCCATCGGCAGCGACAAGATGATGAACGCCGTGCGCGAGGCGCGTCACGGCGTGCTTCAGCCCTACCTCGACCCCAAGCACATCGGCATCGGCAGCATCAACTCGCCGATGCAGTGCATGATGAAAGAGGTCTGCGCGCAGTGCTTGCAGAAGCACGTCGACCCCAAGACCGGCAAAGAGACGTTCATCTTCTCGTGCTTCAACCAGGACCAGGAGCTCGACGCCGTCGACTTCAAGAACCTGGGCGCGCGCCTGCGCCAGAGCAGCGTCCAGGAGAAGGTGTCGAACGCGTTCTTGGACCTCGTGCTCCGAGACGCGCCGGACTTCAGGCGGGTTTGAGGCGGTCAGCTCGGCCCGCCTCGGCCCGTCGGCATAGGTAGCGAGTCACCCATGGCTGCTCCTATCGAAGTGCGCCGCCTGACCGACGCCGACGCCCCCGCCTGCGTCGCGGTCGCATCGACGGTCGGCTGGGCGCCGCCCGAAGAGAATTGGCGCTGGATGTTCTCGCTCGGCGACGGTTGGGGGGTCGACGTCGATGGGGCGCTCGCCGGCACGGCGGTGGTGTTCCGGTTCGACGACCGCCTCGCGATGCTCGCGATGATGATGGTCCGCGCCGACATGCAGAAGCGCGGGCTGGGCGCGCTCTTGCTGCGCCATGCGCGGTCCACCTTGTCGCCGGGTGCCAGTTTCGCGCTCTACGCGTCAACGGTCGGCGAGAGGCTCTACCGTCCGTTCGGGTTCGTCGATGCCGGGGCGATGACCCGGTTCGAAGGCGAGGTGCCCGCGGAGGTCGTCGTGACCGATGCGGCGCGGCCGCTCCTGCGACCGGACCTGGACGCCGTCGTGGCGCTGGACGCTCGCGCGCAGGGCGCCTCGCGTCGGGCCATGATCGCTTCGTTCGTCGAGCGCTCGGTCGAGGGGTTCGTCGTCGAGCGCGCGGGAGAGATCACGGGGTTCGGCCTCGGCGCCGACGAGAACGGCGCGCGTCGTCTCGGGCCCATCGTCGCCGATAGAGATGACGATGCTGTCCTTATCGCGTCGGTCCTGGGCCGCGCGGGCGGGCGCCTGCGGATCGACCCCGAGCCAGGCGACACCGTCATCGCTCGCTGGGCGGTCGAGCGAGGGCTGGCCGAGGGAGAGACCTCGCCGCGGCTCGTTCAGGGGGGAACGATGCCCGGAGCTCGCGCGTCGAGCAGGGCGATCGCGGGGCGACCGTTCGGCTGACGGCGGCCGCTGCCGCGTCGGTCTCGCTGGCACGCCTTTGGCTTCGCTGGCCCCGATGCGGGTTCCGGAACAGAGGCCGCGCTTCGAGCTTTTCACCGATCTGCCGGCGGCGGTCCTTGCCGACCGGGTGCTCGGCCTCGTTCGGGCGTCGTCGCGGCTTCGCGGCTGGGCCGACGCCGAGCGAATCGAGCTCTCGATCGCGGGCCAGGAGCACACGTTCTGGTCACCGCAGCTGACGGCGGCGCTGACCCCGGAGGAGGGTGGCTCCGTGCGACCCTCGAGAAGCTCGCCGAGGCCGAACCGGCGGGTTGAGCCCGCAGGCCCGCCCGCCGCGGGCTCGCTACCTGGCCAGCCGTGTGTGGAGCAGCTCGCCGAGCGTGCGGCACACATCGACGGTGGTGAAGATGCCGACGACCTTGTTGTTCTGCATGACGACCGCCGAGCCGTACTTTTTCAGCGCCATCTCGCCGACGACCTCATCGAGCGGGGCATCGGGGCTGACGGAGTACACGACCGTCGACATGGCCTGCTCGACCTCGACCTCCTTGGCGTCGACGTCTCGCAGCGTCTCGATGAGGTGGAGATCGCGCTCGGTGAGCATTCCAACCAGCTTTCCTCCGGAGAGCACGGGCAAGTGGCGAATCTTGTGCTCACGCATCACGCCGTGAGCGTGCGCCAGCGTCTGGTCCACGCCGATCGAATGAGGCGCGGTCGTCATGTACTTTTGGATCGTGGGGATCGCCTTGGACATGGCCGGCGCACTCGCAACAGTCACGCCACGCAGGCGGTTGCGCCATCCGGCCGCACGCGCGCCATCGAGGGCGCAGAAACTGCGTCGCGACGCTCTGGCTGCGCCGATGCGCCGGGAAAGTGGGGCGCCCGTCACACTCGGCAGTCGTTCCTCGACGAGCCGTTGTCGTGATGCGCCTCCTCCGTGTCCCTCTCGTCCTCGTCTTCGGCTGCTCGATCGGCGATCCACCCGCCCGGCGTGAGGCTCCAGCCGAGGTCTCGCAGCGGAGGAGTGCGAGCGTAGGCCCGAGCGCCCCGCCGAGCGGCCCATCGTCGGGCCCGGCTCGCGAGACCGCCGCCCCCGTCGCCGCATGGAGAGGCCCTTGCCGAGCCGAGATGGTGCTCGTCGGCGCGGTCTGCGTCGACCGATACGAGGCGCACCTGCGCGCCGGCGGTCGCATCCACCCCCACCACGAACGGCCGGCTGAGGGGCAGCGCTACGTCGCGGCGAGCGCGCGCGGGATCCTTCCTCAGGCCTACATCAGCCGGATCGAGGCGGCCGATGCCTGCGCCGCCGCCGACAAGCGGCTGTGCTCGCGGACCGAGTGGTCGGCTGCGTGCCGCGGCACCCGCCCCGACGGCTGCAACCGCGGCAAGTCGCACCTCTTGCCGATCCTCTTTCCCGAGGCGGGGTGGTCATTCTCGTACGAGCGACACTTCAACAGCCCCGCACCGAGCCTCGAGCCCGGCTACCTCGCGCGCACCGGCGAGCATGACGCGTGCGTCTCCGACGCGGGCGTCCACGACATGGTCGGTAACCTCCACGAGTGGGTGAGCGACCCCGTCACTCGTGCGTTCATCCATGCCTTCGCGCAAGAGATG
>CALKVR010000752.1 GCA_938004815.1 uncultured Polyangiaceae bacterium
ACCCCAAGCTCACCAACCGCAAAGATCTGGCGTCACGCTTTCGCCGCGAAGCGCGCGCCATGAGCCACCTGTCGCACGAGAACACGGTGAAGGTGTTCTTGTATGGCGAGCTCGAGGACGGCTCGCTCTACATCGTGATGGAGTTCTTGGACGGCAAGAACCTCAACCAGATCGTCAGAAAAGAGGGCCCGCTCCCGTACGAGCGCGCGATCCCGATCCTGGTCCAGGTGTGCGGCGCGCTGCACGAGGCGCACAGCCTCGGCATCATCCACCGCGATCTCAAGCCCGAGAACATCTTCCTCACGAACAAGGACGGTCGCCGAGACTTCGCGAAGGTGCTCGACTTCGGCCTCGCCAAGGTGACCGAGCGCGAGCTGCGGCCCGGGAGCATCATGCTCACGCAAGAGGGGATGGTCTTCGGCACCCCCGAGTTCATGTCGCCCGAGCAAGCCCAGGGCAAAAAGCTCGACGCGCGCAGCGACATCTACTCGCTCGCCACGATCCTCTACGAGGTCCTGACCGGCAAGCTCCCGTACGACGCGAAGACCCCGATGGAGTACATCCAGCTCCACGTCACCAAGCCGCCCATCCCGCTCGACGATCGCGTGCCCGGCAAGCGCTTCCCGCCCGGTCTGTCGGACGTGATCATGACGGCGCTCCAGAAAAAGCCCGACGATCGCTACAAGAACGCGCAAGAGTTCGCCGAGGCCCTCGGTCGCTTCGCCCCCGGCGCGGTCAACTTGAACGATCTGTTCCCCCGCACGATCGAGCGCACCCACGTCGATCCGCCCGAGTCGTCCGCCAACCCGCAGATGATGGCGACCTCGGGCGTCGGCCCCAAGGGCGCGCCGGCGGGCCAGGGCGCTCAGGGGACGATCCGCGTACCTGCCAACGGTCGCTCGCCGGCGGCGGGCCCGGCCCCGAGCGTCGACGGGTCGCGGACGATCCGCATGCAGCCGAACGCGCCGGTCTCGAGCCCGCTGCCGCCGCACCTGCGCGCGACGGGCGCCGGGGGCACGCCGGCCGCCGGCCCCGCCCGGCCCTCGAAGCCCCGGGTCAACTACGTGACCCTCTCGGTCGTGGCGCTGATTTGCCTGGCCCTCGGGGTCGGCCTCACAATCGGGATCATCCTCCTCCTGAGCTAGCCGGAAAAGCGGCCGGCTCGAGGGGGAAGCCGGAGCCCCGCTCCAGCGTTACCGGAGCACACGTATGGCAAAAGAGGACGAGCCGAAGGACGAGCGCCAGCTCCTCCGCCGTGTCCTCCTGTGGTCATGGCGCGTGTTCGGGACGCTCCTCATCCTGAGCGGGCTCGGCATGATCGCGATCGCTCTGACGGTGAAGCACTTCGAGCGGGGCCTGCCGGCGACCGACGAGATGAAGCGGTACACGCCGCCCCAGGTGACGCGCATCCTCGCCAAGGACGGGACGCTCCTCGGCGAGGACTTCGTCGAGCGTCGCACGGTCGTTCGCATCGACCAGATGCCGCCGCACGTGAAGCTCGCGTTCCTCGCCGCCGAGGACGCGTCGTTCTACGAGCACGAAGGCCTCGACTACCCCGGCATGCTGCGCGCGATCTGGGTCAACCTGCGATCGCAGAGCTCACGCCAGGGCGCCAGCACCATCACCCAGCAAGTGGTGAAGAACGTGCTGCTCACTCAGGACCGCACGTACGAGCGAAAGATCAAAGAGGTCATCCTCGCGCGCCGCATCGAACAGACACTCACGAAGGACGAGATCCTCGAGCTCTACCTGAACCACATCTACTTCGGCCACGGCCGCTACGGCGTCGAAGAGGCGAGCCGGTACTACTTTGGCAAGAGCGTCGGCGAGCTGACGCTCGGCCAGGCAGCTCTTCTCGCCAGCGTGCCCAAGGGGCCGACGCGCTACTCGCCGCGCGAGCACCTCGATCGCGCGCTCGAGCGGCGCTCGTACGTGCTCGACCAGCTCGAGGCGAAGGGGTTCCTCGACTCGGCCGCCATCGCCGATGCGCGCGAAGAAGAGGTGCACCTCGCCGACGTCGCCGACCCGGCTGGCGAGCTCGCGCCCGAAGCCCTCGCCGAGGTGCGGCGCGTGCTCCGTGAGGCCGTCGGCGACCGCGCCGATCGCGGCGGCTACGTCGTCACCACCAGCATCGATCCCAAGCTCCAGTCCGCGGCGCGCAAGGCCGTCCGGGACGGCCTCGACGCGTACGACAAGCGCCGCAAGAACGTCGCGCCGTTCAAGAAGCCCAAGGGCAAGACGCCACCAGCGTTCTACGAGGGCGATCCGACGAAGGAGAACAAGCCCGCGTACCTCGCCGAGGTGACCGGCGCCGACGACACGAAGAACGAGATCTTCGTTCGCGTCGGCTCGGTGCGCGGCCGCGTCGCGCTCGGTCAGAACCTTCGCTACAACCCCAACAAGTTGCCGGCCAGCCAGTTCGCCGAGCCCGGCGCGCCGCTCCGCGTGAGCCTCGTCGCAGCCGGCAAGCCCGACGCATCGGGTGGGCTCACGAACGCGTCGTTCAAGCTCGAGCTCGGGCCGCAGGGCGCGCTCGTCGCCGTCGACGTCCGGACGCGCGAGATCGTCGCCATGGTCGGCAGCTACGAGGGCCCTCGCGCCGGCTTCGACCGCGCGACGCAGGCGCGCAGGCAGCCGGGCTCGACGTTCAAGACCTTCGTCTACGGCGCCGCGCTCCAGGCGAAAAAGATCACGCCCGCCACCCTGCTGCCCACCGACCCCGCTTCGCTCGAGGGCTACCGGCCGAAGAACTACGAGAAGTCGGGCGACCTCGAGCCGAGGCGTGCACGAGAGGCGCTCGCGAAGAGCGTCAACGTGTCGGCCGCCTGGGTCGGGCAGCAAGTGGGCGCCCAGCAGGTGGCCGATCTCGCGACCGCCCTCGGTATCCAGTCGAAGCTCGGCGCCACGCCCTCGCTCGCGCTCGGCGCCTACGAAGTATCGCCCCGAGAGATGGCGAACGCGTACGCGTCGATCGCCGCCGGTGGCGTGCTCGAGGAGCCGCGCCTCGTCCTGAAAATCGTGGGCCCGGACGGCGAAGAGGTGCCCCTCGCGCCGCTCCCACCCAAGCAGCGCGCGCTCAGCGAGGCCGAGGCCTACATCTTGACCGACATGCTCAAGAGCGTAGTCAAAGACGGCACGGGGCGGGGCGCACAAGCCCTGCGCCGCCCCATCGCCGGCAAGACGGGAACGTCGAACGAAGCGCGCGACGCTTGGTTCGCGGGCTTCTCGACCGAGATGGCCTGCGTCGTATGGGCCGGCTACGACGACCGCACGCCTCTCGGCCCAGGCGAGACGGGCGGCGTGACCGCGTTGCCGTCGTTCGTCGAGTTCATGCGGGGCGCCCACCAGGGCCTGCCCGCCACCGACTTTCCGGTACCCGGCGGCGTCGAGCGGGCCGAGATCGATCCCAAGACGGGCCTCCTCGCGCGCGACGGCCAAGAGGGCACGCTCAGTGAGGTGTTCCTCGCCGGGACGGATCCCAAAGACACCGCGCCCGAGCCCGAGAGCGAGAACGAGGGCGGCGGCGACGCGGGGGCGCCGCCCAGCGAGCCGAGCGCCGCCACGCCGAGCGACACCGCGGCCCCCATCGAAGAGCCGCCGCCCGTCTTGCCATCCGCGACCCCGCGCGGCTGACCATTGAGCAATCGTGAGGCCGCTCGTTCGCCGGCGCCGGTAGGCTCCCGTTCGCGTTCATGATCCGCCGGCTCACTTCGCTCACTCTCCTCTTCGCCACCGCGACGGCCACGGCGTGCGCCGACGACGACGCCGCGACGGGCGGGGGCGGGTCCTCGTCGTCCAACGCATCGTCGAGCGCGACATCGACGTCGACGGGAGACGGCGGCGCGGGGGGCGGCGATGCGTGCGCCGCGCTCGAGTGCGGACCGGATGCCTTCTGTTACGCGGGCGCTTGTCGTGCCTGCGACGCCCCCGGCGGCAGCCAGCACGACGTCGTCCTCACGCTCGGTGACGGGATCGAGGACCGTGCGTACTTCATCCACGTCCCGTCGGGCTACGACTGCTCGCCCACGCCGCTCCTCGTCGACTTTCACGGCACCGCCGGCGGCCCGCGGCCCGAAGAGGCGTACCAGACCGACGCCGTCGTCGATCTCGCCGAGGCCGAGAACGCGATCGTCGTGCGCCCTCGCTCGCGTTCGAGCGCGCGCGGAGGGTTCGGCGAGATCTTCCGCTGGGACCAGAACCCCGGCGACCTCGAGCGCAACGTCACCTACACACTGAACCTGGTCGAGGCGATCCGCCAGACGTACAACGTCGACGCTTCGCGCCTCTACGCGTCGGGCTTCTCCTCGGGCGCAAACATGACGTCGCAGCTCATCGGCGGCGAGGCGGCCGACCTGTTCCGTGGCTACGCGCCGATCGCGGGCGGGTTCTGGAGCGACCCCGACATCGGTCCGTTCGGCTCGGCGCCCCCGCGGGTGTACGTCGGCACCGGCTACCGCGACTACCTGTTCTACACCGCGCGCGATCTGCTCGTCGCGCTCGACGACGCGGGGCTCCCCGCCGACCAGACGTTCTTTCGAGAGACGGACACCGGGCACGATCTCTACGCGTGGCACTTCGCCGAGCTCTTCGCCTGGCTCGATCGCGGCGAGCGCCCCGCCGCCGGCTCTGTTGCCGCGCCTTGGACCGAAGAGGTCGTCCCTACCGGAGCGAGCTTCGTCGCGGCCGCGCGCACGACCGCAGGCGAGCTCGTCGCCACGACGGCGGAGGGAGAAGTCCTCGTCCGCGACGCCGCGGGCAGCTGGTCGGTCGAGTCCGTCTCCCCCGAAGTCATCGCGTGGACAGGTGTCTGCGTGGACGAGCCGAGCGGCGACGTATTCGCCGTCGGCGAGGGCCGGATCGTCAAGCGCGTCTCGGGTGTCTGGAACACGCCCGCGTACTTGCCCGACCTGGGTGATCCCACTTTCGGCTACGGATACGTGAACGGCATCGCGTGCGCCGGGGCGGGGTCGCTCGCCGGCGTCGGTTACTGGGAGGCGCTCCGCTCGCTCGACGGCGGCGACAGCTGGACGCCCTGGGCGATGCCGGCCGGCCCGGGCTACCAGGCGCAGGCTGCGAGCGTCGCGGTGGGCTCGAGCGGGACCCTCGTCGCGGCCGGCTACGCCGACTACATCGGGCGAAGCACCGGCGGCGACCTCGTATCGACACCTCACCAGGCGGTCGCCGAGTGGTGGAACGACGTCGCGGCCGGGCCCGCCGGCCTGTTCTTGGTGGTGGGCGACACCGGCGCGGTGAATCGTTCGACCGATGACGGCGTCTCGTGGTTCTCGGCGAGCGTCCCCGCAGACTCTGCGCTCTACGCGGTGGCGATCTCGCCGAGCGGCTCGCGCGCGGTGGCAGCGGGCCTCGGAGGGCGCGTGATCCACAGCGCAGACGGCGGCTCCACGTGGGTCGAGATCCCGACCGGCCTCGATCGGTACGTCGGCGCGGTGGCGTTCATCGATGACGATACCGTCATCCTTCTCGGCGAGCGCGGCTCGGTGCTGCGCGCCGAGTTGGACTGACCGCCGGCGGCACCGGACTTGCTTCCTTCGCCTGGGCGCGCTCTCCCGGGCCGAAGGAGCACGATGCCGTACGCCGTTCACGAGACAGAGCCGGATTGCGAGGAAGAATGGGTGGGGTAGCTCGCCTCACCCAGGGGCAGATGAGCACCACGGGCACCCGCGCCCGCGCCCCGAGCGAGACCGAGGCAGAGCTCCGCGCCCTCTTCGACGGGACGTCGGTCGGGCTCGCCGTCCTCGATCGCGATCGACGGTTCCGTCGCGTCAACCGCGCCATCGCAGAGATGGATGGCTTTGGCGTCGAGGAGCACGTAGGCAAGCGGTGGTCGGATCTCGTGCCCGAGATGGCGCCGATGCTCGAGCCCATCCTCGGCACCGTGCTCGACACGGGCGCACCGATGACCGAGGTCGATGTCTCGGGGCCGACCTCGCGCTTGGCCGGCGAAGAGCGGCACTGGATCGTCAGCTACTACCCCATCCGCGTCGACGGTCGCATCGACGGCGTCGCGGCCTCGATCGTCGATATCACCGAGCGCCGGCGGTACGAGCGTGCCTCCGAGCTTCTCGC
>CALKVR010000753.1 GCA_938004815.1 uncultured Polyangiaceae bacterium
GAAGTGCAGGAAGATCGTCTGGAGGATCGACAGGCAGGGCACGGCGAAGAGGGCGCCCTTGATCTGGAAGAAGTGCTCACCCACGAGGAGCGAGAACACGACGAGCACCGGGTGGATCTTGGCGGCGTCGCCGATGATCTTCGGGTTCAGGAAGTTCGCCTCGAGCTGGTGGATGCCGATGATCCACGCGAGGACGGCGAACGCCGTCCCGAACGACTGGGTGAGCCCGATGGCGACCGCGGGGATGGTCGAGATGATCGAGCCGAAGATGGGGATCAGCGAGCCGACCGCGGCGATGAGCGCCATGAGCGGCCAGTACTTGAGGTCGAAGAGCCAGAAGCCGATCGCCGAGAGCACACCGTTGACCAGGCAGATCAGGAGCTGCCCGCGCACGACGCCGGAGAGCCCGCGGTCGAGCCGATGCAGGAGCCGATCGAAGGCTGGCTGCGTGGGCTGCGCGAAGAGCTCGCGAAAGAAGCGGATGATGCGCTCGTGGGTGAGCATCATGTAGCCGCCCAACATGAGCGTCATGAACAGGTTGAAGATCGCTTTCGAGACGGCGCCGACGATGCGCTGGCCGAGCTTGAGCAGCTCGACCGAGTTCTCGCTGAGGTACGCCGAGCCGCGCGCGACCGCGCCCTTGAGCAGGCCGCGAACGCTGGGCCCGCCGTCGCGCTCCTTGTGCTCGACGCGCCACGCGCCGTCGCCGCGCTCGCGGATCTCGACCTCGGACCCGATGCGGAGCTCGTAGCCGTCGTCGCGCTTCACCACGAGGATCTTGTCCTCGGCGCCCTCGATGACCGGCTCGGCGGGGGCCGGGAGCGGCGCCTCGTCGGGCTCGGCGGGCGGCCCGGCCCAGGCGCGGAGCTTCGCGTCGAGGGCCGGAACCCATTTCTCTTCGGCCTCTTCGATCTGGCGCGGCAGGTCGCGGCTGAGCGCTCGGCCCTCGGCGACCAGGCTCGGGACGATGAGCGCGATGAAGCCCGCCACGACGCCCAGCGTGATCGCGTAGACGATGAGGATCGCCCCCCAACGCGCGACCCCGAGGCGCTCGACCCGGAGCACGGCCGGGAGCAAGATGTACGCGACGACGAGCCCGAGCACGAAGGGCAGCAGCACCTCGTTCGAGACGAGGATGATCGCGACGGCGCAGATCGCGCTGATGGCCAAGAAGAGGATGCGGTCGCGCCGGCGCTTGTTTGCGGCGATGTCTTCGATCATGGGCGGCGACCCGGCAGGTCGGAGAAGGTCTTGGCCAGGTGCTCGCGTGTCTCGTCGAGCGCCTGCGGGATGACGCGCGTCGCGCCCACCACCGGCATGAAGTTCGTGTCCCCGGCCCAGCGCGGCACCACGTGAGCGTGCAGGTGCTCGGCGATCCCCGCGCCGGCGGCGGCGCCCAGGTTGACCCCGAGGTTCAGCCCCTCACAGCGGAGAGCGCGCTTGAGTCGGGGGACGGCGTCGCGGAGGACGCGAAAGAAGTCGGCGTGCTCGTCGGGCTCGAGCCCCTCGAGGTCGTCGACGTGGCGCCGCGGGACGATGAGCAGGTGGCCGGCCGCGAACGGGTAGCGGTTCAGCATCACGATCGTCAGCTCGGTCGATACGACGACCAGGCGCTCGTGGAGCTCGGTCTCGGGCGCGGCGGCGTCGAAGCAGAAGACGCACCGGTCGCGCTGCTTCGGCCCGAGCACGTACTCCATTCGCCAGGGCGCCCAGAGCGGGGGGCTCATCCTGGCGCGACGTTAGCACGACTCGCGAACCGCTTAGCGGTATCCTGCGCGATCATGCGCACCGCGGTTCTACCTCTCCTCGTGCTGCTGGCGTTCGGCGCGCCGGCCCTCGGTTGTGACCAGCTCTCGGGCGGCGACAAGTCGAAGAGCAGCGAGAAAGACGATGACGAGGACGACGAGAAGGACAAGAAGAAGAAAAAGAAGAAGAAGGACGACGGCGAGACGCCGAAAACTGCGACGGCGGCGGCGACGGCCACCGCCGCGCCCACCGCGACCGCGACCGCCGCCCCCACCGCGACCGAGCAGCCCGACGCGCCGCCCACCGCCAGCGGCAACGAGCCGCCCGCTCCATC
>CALKVR010000754.1 GCA_938004815.1 uncultured Polyangiaceae bacterium
CGACATCGCCGTTAGTCTCGGGGTCGACGCGCGATCCGCAATCCGAAGAGGAACGGCTCGGGGTGCCTTCTCGTTGCTCGCCGTCCACCGGAGGCGGGCTTGTCGACACCGTGTGAAGGTGGCATCCTCGTGGTCGTGATCGACGGAGGCTCCCATGGATCGGCGAACCCTCGAACAGCTTGAGGCGGCGCTCGACGCCGTCAGCAAAGACCTCGCGCCGCGCGTGGAGGAGCTGGCCCAGAAGTCCTCCGAGGGCATCCTCACCGCTGACGAGCGCAAGGAGTACGAGGACGTCGTCCGGCTGAACGACAAGCTCAGCTTGCTTCGGCTCGAAGCCGAGGAGCTCTGGGCTCTTCGCGCTGCCTCGTGAAACTACCGCCGGACGTTAGGGCCACCGTCGAGCGACGTGCGCAGGGCGCGTGCGAGTACTGCCGGTTGCCGCAGGCTGCGTCCCTGTTGCCCCACCAGGTCGATCACATCATCGGTAGGCAACACCGCGGCACCGACGAGCTCGAGAACCTCTGCCTCTGCTGTGTGCGTTGCAACCTGAAGAAGGGACCAAACATCGCGTCCGTCGACCCCGACACCGGCAGCATCGTCGCGCTGTTCCACCCGCGTCGGCACTTGTGGGACGATCATTTTGCCGTGCTTCGCGACGGCACCTGCGCGTAACGGCCCATCGCGATCGCACAAAACGCCGCATCGCGATCACCCGTTTCGGGGCATCGCGATCGCACAAAACGCCGCATCGCGATCACCTGTTTCGCGGGTTCGCGATCACCTGAGCGGGTGACGAGGTCCTGGGGTCTCCGGCCGGGGCCGCCTACACGGCGGCATGGCGACCGCGAGAATCCCCATGGTCCAACTTCGAGAGATCCTGAGACAGAAGCTGGCGCTGAAGCGCAGCAACCGGCAGGTGGCTCGTGCGTTGCGTGTCAGCCCGAGCACGGTATCCGACGTCGTCAGCGCGGCGCGCGCGCGCGGGCTCACCGCGGCGACTGCGGATGCGTTGACCGACAACGAGCTCGAGGCGTTGCTCTACCCAAAGCCGCCGACGTCGAGCCCCACGCGGCCGGAGCCGGACTGCGCCGCACTGCATCTGGAGCTCCGGCGGCCTGGCGTGACGCTCGCGCTCCTGCACTTCGAGTTCCTGAAGGAACATCCCGATGGTCTCCGGTATACGGCCTTCTGCGAGCGGTACCGGGCTTGGCAGAAGCGGTCGTCGATGGTGATGCGACAGGTTCACGTCGCAGGCGACAAGCTCTTCATCGACTACGCCGGGATGAAGCCTCGGCTCGTCGACGCGACCACGGGCGAAGTGACGGAGGTCGAGCTCTTCGTCGCCGTCCTCGGTGCCAGCAACTACACCTACGCCGAGGCGACAAGGAGTCAGCGGGTGCCCGACTTCGTCGCCAGCGTGACCCGTGCGCTCGCGTTCATCGGCGGTGCGCCGCGCGCCATCGTTCCAGACCAGCTCAAGAGCGCGGTGGTGAAGGCGTGCCGGTACGACCCCGGCGTGCAGCGGACGACGGCGGAGCTCGGCCGCTACTACGACACGACGATCTTGCCCGCTCGGCCGAAGTCGCCTCGAGACAAGGCGAAGGTCGAGGCCGGCGTTCAGGTGGCCGAGCGTTGGCTGCTCGCGCGGATCCGCAACGAGACGTTCACGAGCCTGGGCGCGCTGAATGCCCGACTCGCCGAGCTCACAACCGACCTCAACGGTCGTGTCATGCGCACGTACAAGGCAAGCCGTCGCGAGCTGTTCGAGAGGTTGGACAAGCCTCAGCTCGCCCCGCTGCCGGCAGAGCCGTTCGAGGCGTCGGAGTGGAAGGAGGTGTCCCTCAACATCGACTACCACGTGTCGTTCGACGGGCACTACTACTCGGGGCCCCACGCGCTCCGTCAGCCCAACGTCTCGCTGTGGCTTCGCGCGACGGCGTCGACGGTAGAGTTGTTCCACGGCCACGAGCGCGTCGCCTCGCATCTGCGGAGCTACGTCTACGGTCACACGACCACGGCCGAGCACATGCCGAGCAGCCACCGGGCGCACGCGGAGTGGACTCCCTCGCGCATCCTCAATTGGGCGGAGATGGTCGGACCGTTCACACGAGGGCTCTGCGAAGCGATCCTCCAGGAACGACGCCATCCCGAGTGGGGGTACCGTTCCTGCCTGGGCCTGTTCCGCCTGGCGAAGAAGTACGGCGCCGAGCGGCTCGACGCGGCATGCCGGCGGGCGCTCCACGCTGGTGCACGCAGCTACCGCTCGGTGCAGACGATCCTCCAGCACGGTTTGGATGGGCAACCACTCCCGGGCGACGAGGTGCCGGCTACGTCCGGGGGCACGCACGAGGACGTGCGCGGCTCCGAGTACTACCACTGATTCGCCATTGATGACGAACGCGTCATTGCAGACCCACGACTACGAAAGGTACGAACGATGTTGAGAGAGCCCACGATTGAGAAGCTTCACGCGATGCGATTGCGCATCTTCGCTGCCGCCTGGCTCGAGCAGGACAAGTCCCCAGACACCGTCGCGCTGTCCTTCGACGAGCGGCTCGCGCTGCTCGTCGATGCCGAGATGCTGGCGCGCGACAACGCCCGTCTCTCGAAGAACCTGCGCGACGCGAAGCTGCGCATCGCAGATGCGTGCATCGAGGGAATCGACTACCCGCGCGAACGAGGCTTGGACAAGGCAGTCGTGAGACAGCTCGCGACGTGCCGTTGGGTAGCCGGGCACCAAACCGTGATCGTCACCGGCGCAACGGGCACGGGGAAGAGCTACGTCGCGTGCGCGCTCGCGCACCAGGCATGTCGGAAGGGGTACCGCGCGCTGTATCGAAGGGTGCCTCGCCTCTTCGACGAGCTCCGACTCGCTCGAGCCGACGGCACGCACCAGAAGCTCCTCGGAAAGTTCGCGAGAACCGACGTCCTCGTGCTCGACGACTTCGCGATCAGCCCCATCTCCGAGGACGCCCGGCGCGACCTGCTCGAGATCCTCGAGGATCGCTACGGGGATCGAGCGACCGTGATCACGAGCCAACTCAAGCACGAGCGCTGGCACGACTTCCTCGCCGACCCCACCGTCGCCGACGCCATCTGCGATCGCGTCCTTCATGGCGCGCACAAGATCCCTCTCGCCGGCCCTTCCCGCCGGAAGCTGAAAGCCGCGGCGGCGAAGAGTGATTGAGCGCCGGAGCGAGCGGACCTACCCTTCCTGACCCAACCACCCCGAGGAACAACACCGCCGAGCAGACCCCAGGAAAGCGTCGCTACGCTCCGATCGGGATGACCCGAAACGCCTGATCGCGATCAGCCGACTTGAGCGATCGCGATGGCCGAAATGCGCAACGGCACCATCGAGGCGCGGACGCCGGAGGCCCGAGCAACCGCGCGGCTACTTGAGATGAACGACGAAGATCGCGTTCGCCTCCGCGTCCTATCGCTGCGCAGAAGCCTTCCTCGCTAGTAGACGCTTGGAGGCGTCGTCCAACTGCGCGTTGGACCGGACAGCCTGTTCGCTCGGGGGACCTGCGGTCCCCTCGCTCTCGACGGCTGCCGGTCAACGCTTGTACGTTGGCCAGACTCCCGACGCCTACCGCCCAGCTGAGTTCGGCATCGCGCTCGCGGCCGGCGACGAGGACCGCGAGTGCCGCTCGACGTCGCAAACGCGACCAGCGGAACGTCTTGAGCCACCAGATGGATGCGACCGGCAGGAGGCTATACATCCGTTCTGGTTTCGCTGGGCAAGCGAACGGTGTCCGGAACACGATGCTGTCGGTCCAGGTATATATACCTGGACCGACGCCGCAATCCTTTCGCGAAAAGAGCACCGTGCTCACCGAATTCAGCTGTCTTTTCAAGCTTTTCAGCGAGAACAAGGTGGCGCTTGCTGTGCAGTGTCACGAGGTATATATACCTCGTGACACAGCGTTGGTTCTCCCATGGCCCCCCCCTCGCGACTTGCGATCGCTAAGTCCGACATCGAGTCAACTCTCTCAAGTCTTCCCACTCGCGTCTTCACCAAGACCGAGCTCACCAAGGTCCTCAACGACCAACGCACCAGTTGGCGGCTCGCCAAACGAACGACGACCGACGAGTTCATCCACTTTCTCCTCGCCAAGACGCGACTGACCTCCGTTGTCCTTCACGCGGCAAAGTATGAGCGCGAGGTCGTTCGGTACGCATGGGGGACTGCTTCGCCGTTCGCGATCGCTCTCAGCATCGGGCCACCGAGCGCCTATCTCACGCACGCGAGCGCCATCTATCTCCACGGTCTTACGGATCTCATACCCCGACAGGTGTTCGTCAACGTCGAGCAGTCGCCGAAGCCAGCTCCGCGCGAGCCACCCACCCAGGTAGGAATCGACAGGGCATTCCGGAGTCCTCAACGCAGCTCGAACCTCATCTATGAAATGGAAGACGGGCCGGCCATCTGCATGCTCAGTGGCAAGTTCACCAAGGGGCTCGAGGTGGAACTGGCTGAGGATCCGACAGGCACATCAGTTCGCACTACGAGCATCGAAAGGACGCTAATCGATGCGGTGGTTCGCCCCGGATACTCAGGCGGGCTCGACAACGTTCTTGCGGCGTACGGCGCCGCGAAAGATCGCGTCTCAGTAAACCGTCTCAGAGCTACGCTGATGCAGCTCAGCTACGCCTACCCCTATCACCAGGCGATCGGCTTCATGCTGCAAAGAGCCGGCTATTCCGAAACCAGAGTCGGCCTCTTCCGTGAACTCGGTCTCAACTTCGACTTCTACCTCGCTCATGCGATGGTGAGTCCACGCTACGTGAAAGAGTGGCGGCTATACGTTCCCGAGCATCTCGCATAGCTGGTCGACCAGTCGCTCCACTACCGCCGCATGATCATCGAAGTCGCCTGCCGCTGGGCCCGCGGAGGCCCGTACTTCATCCCACCCGGCCTGATGGGACGCACGATGATTGCGTATCTCACTGAGCCACTTCAACTCCACCCCCTTCGCTGCGAAAACCCCTGGAAGAAGCTTTGCAACCTCAGGGAGATCGAAGCCGTGTTGACCGATCCGCACAATATCAAAGTAATCGCGTGCCCGCTGCCGCTTTGTTCGCGGTGGAACGACCCCATCCATCTGCTGACAGAGGGCGCGGAGCTTCTCAGCTACGATTAGCTCCAGCGAATACACAAACACGGCGTACCCGTGGAGCTTTACGGAGATCTTTCCTTCGCAGTATTCGTGTTTGCTGATGTCGACACTAAAGATTCGCTCCTGCGTCGATTCGCCCACTCTCAGCGAGCGCCGTCGCCAGGCGTCAATATCCGATGCGAGCTGGTCGGCAAGTTGTTGCGGAATCAGCTTGAAGGCAACCTGGTAGCCGCCCCACCAAGCTGGAGCGGTGGCCCCGCCAGCCGGCTTCTCCTCGAACGAGAAATCGAAGAGAGCCAAGCCTTCGGCGCGCATCGCGCGCTCCAAGGTCTTTCTGATTCGTTCCCTAGCATCATCGAGGTCATCGAAATCGTCTTGGAGCGAAAAATCCAGATCAAGTGATCCCCGGTGCACTACGCCGTGGACTATTTCGAGCGCATTCCCTCCTTTGAGAACAATTCGCTCAAACAAATAGTCGTCCGACACGAGCGCGACGATGATCTTCTCTCGCAGTCCTCGAAAGTCATAGCCGGCCACGTCTTGATGGTAAGGGATCAGACGCAGCTGGCCAACTGAGCGTTGGACCGGACAGCCTGTTCGCTCGGGGGACCTTCGGTCCCCTCGCTCTCGACGGCTGCCGGTCAACGCTTGTACGTTGGGCAGCTGACAGATGCGTCATCTCAATACGGGAGCTCGAGCAGGTTCGGGATTTTCGATCAGCCACGCTCCGACCACGACTGGCGCGATCTACCGAGGAACATCTTCCCTGCAACGTCATCACTGCTCGCGCCGCCGGGCCTGCTGACCGCCATCTCAAGGCAGCGGTCTTGCACGCTGGGACGTCGACGCCACTCACGCCGACCGACCGCGCTGAACGGCTCTCTTAGGAGATCGGGCTTCCCGAGTCACGCCGGATCGCCCCACGGCTTGCCATGTAGTGACGGTCGTATATACTTTCCCCATGACAGCTCCGGCACGAGCAAAGCTCTTCCAGAACGGCGGAAGCCAGGCCGTTCGGCTTCCGCGCGAGTGTCGCTTTCCAGCCGGCGAGCGCGAGGTTCTGGTCAGGCGCGTCGGTAGGAAAGTGGTTCTCGAACCGCTCGACGAGTGGCCGGAGGAGTTTCTCAAGATCCTTGGGTCTCTCACGGAGAAGCTCGAGCGTCCGAAGAGTGCCTCGATCACCAAGTTGCGCGATCCGTTCGAGTGACCGATGGCGCTCTTCATGTTGGACACAGACTCCGTGAGCTACGCGCTTCGCGGGGAAGGGAACGTCGGAGCGGAAATCGCGCGCCGGCGTCCATCGGAGCTCTGCATCAGCGCGATCACGCTGGGGGAGCTTCGTTTCGGAGCGGACCGGCGCCGCTCTCGCAAGATCCACGCAGTTATCGATGCATTCGTCGTTGGTGTGCAGGTGGTTCCTTTCGACGAGAATGCCGCGACGCGGTTCGGCGCCGTCGGCGCCGCGCTCGCGGGCAGTGGTGCGCCCATCGGGCAGATGGACACGCTCATCGCCGCTCACGCGCTTTCGATAGGAGCCACCCTCGTTACGAACAACCACAAGCACTTCTCGAAGGTGCACGGCTTGAGGCTCGAAAACTGGACCTGAAGAGAAGCTCGCACGTCGAGCCAACGCGCGCTGAAGTCGAACACGGTCATCAGCAGCGAAGTAGACCAGGCACTCCTCCCCGCACCACTGCCCAACTGAGCGTTGGACCGGACAGCCTGTTCGCTCGGGGGACCTGCGGTCCCCTCGCTCTCGACGGCTGCCGGTCAACGCTTGTACGTTGGTCAGACCTCTGAGCCCGGTCTCACCACCGGATGCAGGTGGACAAAGCTGTAGAACGCCGCGACGCCCAGTTCGCCCTGAACGCGAGCCAATGTTTCTGTGGCGAGCGGTTTCCTACCATGGTAGGAAACGTACATGGGTCATCCCGCCGCCAAACTCTCAGTCAGCGTGCCTGGCGAGCTCGCGGAAGAGCTACGCCGCAGCGTTGGCGCACGCGGGCTGTCTGGGTTCGTCACGCGCGCCATCGCCCACGAGCTTGAGCGTGAGCGTCTAGGGAAGCTGCTCGCGGAATGGGACGCCGAACTCGGTCCGGTGCCGCCGGCAGAGCTGGCTCGCGTGCGACGCCAATGGCCGAAACGATAGTTCTCGACTCCGAGGCGTTGAACGCGCTCGCGCGTCCGCGCGAGAGGCCCTCGTTGAACGCACGCGCACGCTCGATAGTCACCGTCGCTCACGAGACAGGCGGCTTGGTTCGGGTACCCGCGCCCGTTCTGGCGGAGGTTTGCCGCGGGCCACGCCATGACGCCGCGATCAACCACTTGCTGAACTCACGAGCGATCATCGTGGCCGAGCTAAACCGCGCGATCGCGCAGTACGCCGGACACCTCCTCGCACGCCTCAAATTGTCCTCCGCCCACGCGATCGACGCGTTCGTGGTGGCGACGGCGGCACAGTATCCGACCGCGATAATTGCGACGGGCGACCCGGCCGACATCCGGCGGCTGGCATCGAGGGAGCGCAAGGTGAGGATTCTGGCCCTGTAAAGGCCGGAGCTGTCCAACTGGGCGTTGAAGCCGACGACCACCCTCCCTCGCTGCGCTCGGTCTGGTCCTCGCGGCTTAACGCCTGATACGTTGGCCCGACCGACCCGTCTCGTCACACCGCCCGAGAGCGGTGCAGCTTCACTCCGATCGCCTTTGAGTAGTGGTCGAAGTCGCCGTCGTCGGAGAAAATCGGCAGGTCACGCCGGAGCGACACCGCGCATAGCAATAAGTCTGCGCTGCTTCCCTGGACGCCTTTGCCGCGGCACTCGTTGTAACAGGCCGCGGCGTTCTCGTAGTCGACGGTGTCGAGGTCGAGATCCTCGAACGCTCGCAATCGGTTTCGGAGTTCCCGGAATTGCTCCTTGAGCTTCACCCCCGAAAGGATCTCCTGCCGAATCGCACCGAGCATGACCACCCGCCCCTCACCGATCAGCGCGGTCAGTTCCGCCACGCAAGGCTCCGGCGGCCCGCTCTTCCGTCGAAGCGCGGCGGACCAGACGGTGGCGCCGACCAGCACGTTCACCGGCGTCGACGCGGAGTCTTCGAGCCTTGGAGCTTCTCGAAGTCGATGGTCCCGAAAAGTTCTACAACCCTTACCTGGCGGCGCCGCCGGATGTACTCCTCTAGCGCCTCGGTCACCGTGGCCTTCTTGGTGCGGTGCCCGCCGACCTTCAGGGCCTCGTCGAGGAGCTGATCGTCGATCGCAAGGTTGGTAGCCATGTGTGAAGTCTTACACATGCCCTGATGCCCTGCAAGAGCGGGCCAACCGAGCGTTGGACCGGACAGCCTGTTCGACGGCTGCCGGTCAACGCTTGTACGTTGGCCAGACTGAAGGGCTCTCGTGCGGCAAAGGTCGAACCGGCTCGGCCCTTGACCCATCATCCTACTTTAGTAGGATAGCCGCATGGGCGAACCCGCAGCAAAGCTCTCGATCACCGTTCCCAGCAAGCTTGCCGCCGAGATCCGCAAGCGAGTAGGGGCGCGCGGTGTCTCGGGTTTCGTGACACGCGCGATCGCACACGAGCTCGAACGAGAGCAACTCACGGCCTACCTCGAGGAGCTCGATCGCGAGTTTGGTCCCGTTCCGAAGGAAGTGCTCGCAGAAGCGCGTCGGGCATGGCGGAAGCGCTGATCCTCGATTCCGAGGCGCTCAACGCGCTCGCGACGCCCGGAGAGCGTGGGGTGCTCGCGCTGCGGATGCGATCCATCCTGCAGGTCGCCCGCGACCATAGTGCGATCGTGCGTGTTCCCGCGCCGGTTCTCGCCGAGGTTTGCAGAGCGCCGAGGCTCGATGCAGCTCTGAACCGCGTTCTGGCCATGAAGGGCATCGTCGTCGCCGAGCTCACGGAACGGATCGCTCGCCGCGCAGGACATCTTCTCGCCCGGGCCCGACTCTCGTCGTCTCACGCCGTCGACGCCTTCGTTGTCGCTACCGCGCTCGATTTCCCGGAGTCGATCGTGGCAACCGGAGACCCGACTGACATTGAGCGACTAGCCGCCGGCTTCAAGCAGCTTCGCACGTTCCGCATCTGAGCTGGCCAACTGGGCGTTGAAGCCGACGACCACCTTCCCTCGCTTCGCTCGGTCTGGTGCTCGCGGGTTAACGCTGTACGTTGGCCAGCGGCGACCTAGGCCGCCTTATGGGCCTTCTGGATTGTCTTAGCGAGATCCTTCGGAGTCGCTCCGAGTGCGAGATGCGCTCGGACCAGAAGGTCGACGGTCACCGACGGATCGGACGCCTCCATCTTCGCTATGCGCGACTGGCTCGACCCGAGTTGCTTGGCAAGGTCGCCCTGCGTTAGCCCTTTCGCCATGCGCCGTGTTCGGAGCGAGGTGCTGAGCGCGACCTTCATCTCGATCAGCGCCGCCTCGGCTGCGTCCAGCCCGAGGAAGTCCTCAGCACCGCCGACGCGCCACCCGCGCTTCTCGAGCCTAGCCTTCTTCGCCTTGTCCATCGTCGGCCTCCTTCGCTGCTGCTTCGTACCGCTTTAGGCGCTGCTTCACGCTGTCGATCACGCGATCGCGTCCGAATCGATGCGGTAGATCAGCCGCCAGGTGGAAGCTTCGTCGTTCACGCGCAACTCGTGGCACCGTGCACCGATCGACGGCATCGCCCTCGACGCGGGCATCGTGAGTAACTCGCCGCGCTGCAACCGTCGCAGCAGCGTGCCCAACTCGATCCGCGCTTCTGCGCTGAGAGGCGGACTCTTTACTTCTCCGTGCAGCCACACCAAGGGCTTGTCGCGTGGTGTCGGTACAACAGGCCGCCTCGGTGCGGGTGTTCGACGACGAGCCACGCGAGAAGAATATGTCGAACTAGACATATGTCAAGCTCGACGGGTAGACCGCGGCCCTGGCCAACTGAGCGTTGGACCGGCAGAATCGTGGAGACGCTGAAGACGCGCGAGCGATTCGAGGAATGGCTCGCAGAGCACGCCTGGCTCGAGCACGCTTGTGTTCAGGAGTTGAGCCCGGCGACCGAACACGGTCGCACCCGACGTGGTGCGACTAGTGCTGTGGCTACAGGTTGCTGGGGGGATCGTGGCAGGAACGGCGCGACGCATGCGCGAGGTCATTCTGACCGCGCGTGGCGTTGTCCGCTACGAGCTTCCCGACAACTGGCTCTCCGTCGGCCACTGCTGCGAGGGAGTCGAGATCGTCCCCCACTCGACGTCGCCGATCTCGTTTGTGCTCGATGTGCCCGACTACCTACGACTGGATTGCGAGAGCCTCGAGGTTCGGTCACGCGAGTGGGACGAGGCGGTTCCAGCTTGGTTTAGTGACCGCGATTTTTTCGTCGCTCTTCGTGAGAACAGACTTCCAACACCGCAGGAGTGGCTCGACGCTCTCGCGAACCGAGGCATCAGCGCTGCCTGGCGGTACTTCGACGGGCCGGCTACTCCGTCGGGCGAGGTGCCTCCGAACTACGACGGCTACGTTGGCCACCTTGCTGAACGGTATCACTGGTGATACCATCCTCGGGTGCTGGTCGTTCTTGACACGAACGTGCTGGTCTCAGCGCTTCGGTCTCGCCGAGGAGCGTCGTTCGCGCTGGTGAGCCTAGTGGGGACCGGCAAATTCGATATCGCGGTCTCGGTGCCGCTCGTTCTCGAGTACGAGGACGCGTGCGCGCGCGCCCGCTCTGGCGTCCCCCGAGCGGTGCTTGACCCGGTTCTCGACTACCTCTGCGCCGTCGCTATTCACCAGCCCATCTTCTTCTTGTGGAGACCGTTTCTGCCAGACCCGAAGGACGACATGGTCGCCGAGGTAGCGTTCGCCGCGAACGCCCGCTTCGTCGTTACGCACAACGTCCGAGACTTCCGACCTCTCGCGCAGCTGGGCGTTCATCCCATCTCGCCCGCCTCGTTCCTCAGGAGAATCCGACACCCATGAGTACCCTCAGCCTTCGTCTTCCGGAGTCCCTGCACAAGCGCCTGGCTGACCTGGCTGCGCGAGAGGGCATCTCCATCAACCAACTGATCACGTCGGCCGTAGCAGAGAAGATGGCCGCCTTGGATACCGCCGAGATTCTTGGGGCAAGGGCCGCGCGCGGCTCACGCGCTCGGTTTGCGGCTGCACTTGCCAAGGTGCCCGATGTACCCGCCGACGCTGGTGACGAGTTGCCCGCGTCGCCGCGCTCACGACGCCCAGCGGCGAAGCGGTCGTCGCGCAAGGCTGGCTAACTGAGCGTTGGACGACGACATCACCGTTAGTCTCGGGGTCGACGCGCGATCCGAGGAGGAACGGTCGGGTGCCTTCTCGTTGCTCGCCGTCCACCGGAGGCGCTGACGAGCGCAAGGAGTACGAGGACGTCGTCCGGCTGAACGACAAGCTCAGCTTGCTTCGGCTCGAAGCCGAGGAGCTCTGGGCTCTTCGCGCTGCCTCGTGAAACTACCGCCGGACGTTAGGGCCACCGTCGAGCGACGTGCGCAGGGCGCGTGCGAGTACTGCCGGTTGCCGCAGGCTGCTTCCCTCTTGCCCCACCAGGTCGATCACATCATCGGTAGACAACACCGCGGCACCGACGAGCTCGAGAGCCTCTGCCTCTGCTGTGTGCGTTGCAACCTGAAGAAGGGGCCATCGCGTCCGTCGACCCCGACACCGGCTGCATCGTCGCGCTGTTCCACCCGCGTCGGCACTCGTGGGACGCCCCCGCCTCGGTCGCCTTCGATCGTATTGCGCAATCGTATCGCGCGGGTCGAGCTCCCACACCCGCGGACATGCCCAACGGTTCATCTGCGCTAACCTTCTTCTCGACCGGCTCGCTTCACCATGCGGCTCTGCTC
>CALKVR010000755.1 GCA_938004815.1 uncultured Polyangiaceae bacterium
CTCGCCTTCGAGCGCAACGACCTGCCCACGGCGCTCGAGCTCGTCCGGCAGGTGGAGTCGCTCGTGGCGTCGTGCACGTCGCCACCGCCCCACGGCTTCGCGGTCGTCGCGGCCAAGGTGTACTACTGGAGCGTCGACAGGCCCGCCGCCATCGACCGCGCCGAGCACGCGCTCACCCAGGTGGAGCGAGGGAGCCAGGAGTGGCTCGAGCTCACCGCCATCCGCGTGCGTTCGCTCGCGTTCGAGGACCACGAGCGCTGCGTCGAGGTGCTCACGTCGCTCCTCGACGAGCTCGAGGCCAACCCGGGGCTGCCGAGGCCGAGCGACGCCGTCATCGAGCCCGTCGTGGCGTGCCTCCGCTCGGGCCAGCGCGAGCTCGCCGAGCGGACGATCCGCGTGCTGAGCAGCGGCGCGCCGGGGCCGCTCGCCGATGCGGCCGTGCTGCGTGCTCGCTCGTGGCTCGCGATGTACGACGGCGCGCTGGATGCGTGCATCGAGCTCGACGGCGCGGCGGCAGAGGTCTTCGAGACGGCTGGTCACACCATCGAGGCGCTCTCGGCGCGCGCCGCTCTCGCATACGGCTACCTCCAGGTCGGGCAGGTCGACCGCGCGCGCGCAGAGTACGAGGCCGTGCTCGAGCGGGCTCGCGGCCGATCCATCGGAGCGCTCGCGCAGGTGGCGCTCCACAACCTCGGCATCGCCCACCTGTGGTCCGGCGCCGGCCCCCGCGCGCTCGAGCTGCAGCGCGAGGCGATGGGCTACCTCGGTCTCGGTGGGCCGATCGTCGACAACGCCGCTTGCCAGGCGGCCCTCGCGCTCGTCGTTCTCGAGCGCTTCGACGAGGCGGGCCAGATGCTCGAGCCCGTGCTCGGTCGGGCCTCCGGTGGCGTCCTCGCGTTCGCGCGCGCCGCGGGCGCGCGTTTGGCGCTGGCTACCGGTGACGTCGATCGCGCGCTCCTGTTGACCGAAGACGCGATGGCCGAGGTTCGCCTCGGAACGGTCGAAGAGGGCGAGGGCTCGGTTCGCAATGCTTGGACGCTCGCGCTCGCGGCCGCGGGGCGCGACGGCGACGCGGCTCGCGCGGCGCGCGATGCCGAAGCGGCCCTCCGAGGTCGCGCCGGCAAGATCGCCGACCCCGAGGTTCGGCGCACGTTCTTGGAGCAAGTGCCCGAAAACAGAGAGACCACGCGGCTCTTCGCCGAGCGCGCCGGTCCTTCACTAGACTGATGCCTCCGATGCTGCGCGCCCTCGTCGTCCTCGTCGTTCTCGCGCTCACGACCGCATCCGGCGCTCGACCGGCTCGGGCGTGCGCCCCGGCGCCGCGGCACGGCGAGATCGTCCGAATCGCCGACGAAGAGGCGCTCATCGCGTGGGACGCAGCCAACAAGGTGCAGCACTTCGTTCGCCGCGCGACGTTCTTCTCCAGCGGCGATGCGTTCGGCTTCCTCGTTCCGACCCCGACCAAGCCCGAGCTCGGCGAGGTCGACGGCGCCCTCTTCGATCAGCTGGTGCGCCACCTTCAGCCGCGCATCGTCTACGAAGACGGCGGGCTCGACTTGCAGCCGGGGTGCAGCGCGTTCGTCTTCATGCGCGGGGCGGCGCCCGAGTCGGCGATGGCGGGGTCATCCGTCCGCGTGCTCGACGCCCAGCGTGTCGCCGGGTTCGACGCGGTGGTGCTTGCGGCGGACGACCCGGCCGCGCTCGCCAGCTGGCTGAAAGAGCGGTCGTTCGCAGAGGGGCCGACGCTCACCGATTGGCTCGCGCCCTACGTGAAAGAGAAGTGGATCATCACCGCGTTCAAGGTCGCCGACCCCAAGGCCGGGGCCGGCACCGGTGCGCCGCTCGGGACGTCGAGCGTGCGGATGTCGTTCGCGACCGACCGGCCCTTCTATCCGTACCGCGAGCCGGCCGACCAGCGCGAGACGATCCCGGCGGGGCACAAGGTCGCCGCGCCGCCGAGCCGTACGCTCCGCGTCTACTTCGCCTCCGACGCTCGCTACGAGGGGGCGCTCGGTGACGGCGGCAAGTTCCCCGGCAAGGTCGAGCTCGCCGAGCGCGTCGACGCGCCCGAGCAGATGAGCGGCTTCTTTCCCGGCCCCGTGTTCCTCACCGTCTTCGACGACAAGTCGAACCCGCGCCCGGGTACGGCAGATGTGTTCTTCACGCGCGCTTCCGATCAGGCCACCGTCTCCGTCCCGCCGATCGTGATCCGCGAGCGGCGCGAGGTGCCTATCCCGCTCGATCTGATCGGGCTCGCGGTGCTGGGCGGCGTGGGCATCGTCGTCCTCATCCGGCGCCGCCGCCGCAAGTCTCGCTGAGCGGCTACTCGTCCTTCTCGAAGTCTTGCTCACCGAGGCAGGGCGAGTCGACGGTGCACGTCATGCCCTGCCCGTCGCTGTCGATCTCGCACTCGACGTCGAACTTCTTGTCGCCGTTGCACTCGCAGGTTTCGAACTCGAGCTCACCGGAGTACTCGCCGTCGCCGTCGTTCTCGAGCTCGAGGTCGAAATCGCAGCTCAAACAGTCGCCCTGGGTGTTGGGCACGTTGGTCGTGCCGCTTCCGGTCAGATCGTCCTCGACCTCGAAGTCGTCGCGGCCGCAACTACCGGCGTTCTCACCCTCCCACTTGCCCACGACCGGGTCCTTGCACCCCACCAGCATCGATAGACCCAGGCACGCCAACCAGATTCGCTTCACGCTCTCTACCTCCCGCGGCCGGCCGTACCA